>JAZGGT010000340.1:0-13776 GCA_036480555.1 Bacteroidales bacterium
GACCTTAAGTTGAATTGTTTTTTCATCAACGATGCAGGCCCTGAGCTCAGGTGACATTTCAGGATACCGGTCAGCCGTAAGCGTAACACTGTGAAATGCATAAGGATTCCGGTAAGATTCCCTCACCGAATACCATGGCAGGCTGAAATTATCCGGATCGTCCTCCCGGTCGGCATCATTCAGGTAGAGCTGTATGGCCATTACCAGGTCCTGCTGAGGATCAATGCTGATCATCTCAAAAGGAACCATCCCTTCCAGCAGGTAACCCAGGCTGGTTTTCCTGCTGTAAAAAACAATAAAAGTTTCGGATGTGTTTATTGATAAGGATCTAAGATGATCATAAGCATTGATTGCTGCAATGGAGTCGGGCAGGTCAAATCCCGGCCTGACAGAGACCTGCAGAATATCCCGGGAACCCCTGCCTTGACTCAGGAATAATTCAAGTCCATCCCCATTCCAAAAATGATCCGGGTCCTCATACAAACTGTCATCCTTGATTTCTACCAGGAGAAATAATCCTTTTTCGTTCCAGGCCATCCTGAATGAAGCCTGAAAATCATTTGTGTCCGGGATATTACCGCAAACATCAGAAAGGATTCTCAGCGGAACATAGTTTGGGTTCCAGTCCCCCGACATCCCATCAACAACAAGGCCCGGAAGATAAGGGATAGGCCGGGGAATGTCAGGCGGAAGATCAAGCTTGTATTCCGGTCCGCTTACACAAGCGATTGAAGTTATTGCAAGCACCTGCAACAGGATCAGTCTTAATATTTTCTTGCGATAATAGTGCATCATATCTTCATTTATCCTTCTTTTCCGGGATCTTATTCATGGCATATTCCGCCATGGCCAGGATGGAAAAGCTTGGGTTTACCCCGATATTGCCCTGAATGACGGATCCGTCTACAATATGGATGCCAGGGTATCCATGTACGGACAGTTCAGGATTTACAACCCCATCCGAGATGCTTTCTGACATGGGACAACCACCCAGGATATGGGCGGTAGTCGGACGGTCAAACATCACTTCAAGAATAATATTCTGAGCAATTCCATTTGCCTTTCTGGCATATTCTTCCATTACTTGCTGACCAATGTCAATATAGGCCGGCACTCTTTTAAAGCCTGAATTATCGAGGATTATTCTTCCCCCCCATAATCCTGGTTTCCAGATCATGCGCATTGAATTTTCAATATGCTGCATTACCAGGAATATAACCAGGTTGGTAGACCAATTCATATTGAAAATGACTTTCAGAAATTTCCGGGGATTCCTGAATGAGATGTAGATCATCCGGAGAGTTCTTTTAAAATTTGAAACATTACCGGGGGAAGACAGGGCAAAAAACCATTTTAAGGCATTTGATCCATCCGGGTATTTGACTACTTCGACATGGGTATTCTCGTCGGGATTGAAAACACTGGTAATAGCCAGGCCATTATTGGTTTTTTCAGGGATACTGGAAACCGCACAAAGTGTTTCTGAATTGGTAAGCAGCGAAGATCCCAGGGTATCTGACAGACCGGCCAGGGTTTTGTATTTATATTTTTGTTTCAGAAGCAGTTCGAGTGTACCGAGGGATCCCCCGGCCAGGATCAATCCTTTACACCTGAATTTCCGGGCCTTTCGACTGTACAACCTGGTCGATGATCTGGTATAAACAATGTATTGTGTGTGGTTACATTCAATCCTGACTACCCTTGTTTCTGCAAGGATCTCTGTGCCTAATTTTTCTGCAAAGTAGAGATAATTTTTATCCAGGGAATTTTTTGCATTTTCCCGGCAGCCTACCATGCAACCTGCACATTCAATGCAGGGCTTTCTTGGAGGACCTTTTCCATTGAAATAGGGATCCCGCTCTTCTTCCCTGTCATCCATATAAACACCAACATATACGTTTTCAAAACTTTCTGAGCGAGTCATATCTTTTGCTACATCCCTGAGATACCTGTCTTCGGGATTGATTTTTTCATATAGTGTCCTTCCCATCATGAATGCGGCAGTCTCATAGAAAGGTTTTAATAGCTTTTTCCAGTTGCCATATTTCTTCCAGGAATCATGCTCAAAGAATTTATCAGGAGGATAAAACAAAGTGTTGGCATAAACCAGGCTTCCGCCCCCGACACCAACACCCGAAAGAATACTGGCTTTACGGCTAAAGGTTAATTTTTGAATCCCGAAAAACCCAAATTTTGGCAACCAGAGATATTTTCGGAGGTTCCAGTTACTTTTTGGAAAATCTTCGGGATTAAATCTTTTACCTTTTTCAATGGTTAATACAGAATAACCTTTTTCGGACAGGCGGAGAGAGGCAACACTACCTCCGAAACCGGATCCTACAACGATGTAATCATACATCTTTTCCATCAGGAGGGTTGAAATATGAGAGAGAGCTTAAATATAGAAAAAGAATAACAAAGACAGGAATCAGAGGTTTCTTAAAACTTCGGCTACTGTGGACCTGTTTTTATAGTTGGGGTCATACTGGATATAGCGGATCTTCCTGTCTTCACCGATAATGAAGGTAGCCGGGACAGGCAAAATATAATCCTCATTTGCATTGGCCCGGTCGACATGTTTTCCAAATCTACGGTAATTTTTTGTGGTTTTTTCATCCATGATAAATGATACATAATAGGCATCCATGATATGGTATCCTTTATCATGTATCACAGAAAATGATGCACCGGTTTTATTAATGGTTTTGTGATTGTATTCCGGGATTTGCGGTGAGACTGCAATGACTGATGCACCCTTGTCGAGCACATATTCAAGTGAATCCTGGAATTTTGAAATATGCTTGTTGCAATAGGGACACCAGGAACCGCGGAAAAATATCAGGACAACCGGTCCTTTTTTAAGTGATTCCCTGAGATTAACCAGATCGTCTGTTTGATCTATCCCGTGGAAATCTGGCGCAATATCACCCACCTGAAGGGTAGATGTCGAATGCTGGCCGGCAATGACACCTGTCAGGAGGCTAAGCATAAGTATTAAAAAAAATTTCATTATCAATCAACGCCAACCGGGCATATTGTTTTATCTGGCGGTGAAACTACTAAAGAGTTTTGTTGCTTGTTGTTAATGAGAAGTTAAGGTAGAAAATGACACAGCGGAGGAATACTATACCGCTGCGGCCATGATCACAATATATGATGGAGAAATCAGAAAATTTTAAAACCAGCCGAATTTAAAGCTCAGGAATGCCCCGGGGCCTGTAAAGTCGGCATTGGTAAGGGTGCTGGTATTTACTCCACTCACAAACCGGTAATGAGCACCAACGCCAAGGCGGAAAAATTTCGTAAAATTCATCTCCAGTTCAATGACAGGGTTGACAACGAAAACATTGTCATTGGTAAGGTTGTAATAACCTTCATCTTGCTGTGAGATATTGCCCCATCCGATTTGAGTGGATAAACAGGGATGCAGGGCCCTGTTAGCCATAAAGGAATACCCTGTCCAGAATCCACCATGGCCGAAACTGATCCTGTTACCGCCTGCAATAATTGAATTGGTTAATCCTTCACCGTAGCCGCCAATGAAGAAATCTCCGAGCAGGACCCCGCCGCCACCACCCATCATATGGGCAAATTCACCATTGATGCTTGTAAAACTCATAATCGGGCCACCAAATCCACTGATCCGGGTGCCACTTCCAAACAAAGTCTGAATCTCGTTCTCCTGGGCTTTCAATCCTGTAACTGAAAGAACCAGTACGAGGGTAATTACTATTTTTCTCATAGGGCTATATTTTTTGGTAATTGTCTGTTTATATCGAAAGACAGAGGAATGCCAGAGTGGTTGCATCAGATATGGAATAAATATGGATTCCGATGTTTACCATGTCATCGATCTGCTCCTGCCCGGACATGGGTTTGTTTAACTGGTATTGTGCTGCTTTTGGACCTAGTCCTCGAGGTAGGATTTTAGTGCACTGAAAAAATATTCTTTCCAGCCGATATTGATATTATCAAAGGCCTCGTCTGGTATGTTACTATGATTTAGTTCTATCCTGGTTTTATTGCCTTCCTCAGTCAGTTCAATACGGGCAACTGAGGGGACGGGTTGTTCCCCAAAATCCCACTGCTGCTCTATCCTTGAGGGAGGTTCTATAGCCAGCAATGTACCCGTGATGTCTCCGTCAAACATGGAAAACGGAGTTCCAGGCGTCGGTTCCATTACAGCCGGGTAACCGGACCATAATTCAATAGTCAGCGGGTTTGTAATAGCGGTGAAAATCTCTTCCCTGGGGGCCTTGATATGAACAGTTTTGCGTATGTTTTTCATAGTTCACTGGGGTTATTGGCACGAAAGGATAAGATAAATAGTATAATTGAAATTGCCAGGGATGCCTGGGCCACCATTACATATGTCCCGTGCAGGTCAAAAGCCAGACTGAACAGATACGGTCCCAGGGCACTTCCTATAACCAGCCAGCTTAATGAAAAACCGGATATAGCACCCAGGTTTTTTAAGCCGAAGAACCTGGGCCAGGTCACTGCCGAGAGCACAATGAACAGTCCCCATGTAATCCCATTACCACTGATCAACATCCAATAGGCCAGCTTACTCTCACCCAGAAACATCAAAGCGGATGTTGTACTTATCATGCCAAGCAGGAAGACAATCAACAGGTATTTCAACCGGATATAATCACTGATCCAGCTGGCTATGAATTGTATAAAGATAGCGATGATGGAGGCTGGCATGAAGATATGGAGGGCTGTAGCTTTATCCATTCCCACAGAGTCAAAGACCGAAACCACATGGAAGGTAAGACCGCTTATGTAAAATGCACTGATCATCTGGGCCAGGGTAAATAACCAGAACGCCCTTGTTTTCCTTGCTTCTGCCAGGGAATAGTCCCGCGGTGGAAGGCTGGGTGGCCTTTTGCTCTTTTTATTGGCGATCCGCTGACCATCAGCAACCAGTCCCGCATCCTCAGGATTATCACGGAAGAAGACAAATACAAAAGCCACGAATCCAATTCCAATGACTACTGCCAGCAGAAGCCAGGCCCCTTTCCACTCAAAATCCTCAATGAATTGATTTAAAATTTTGGGTGCCAGAGAAAACCCGAAAGCCACAAAAATCCCCATGATGCCATTTGCCAATCCACGTTTTTTATCAAACCATTTCATGACCATATTCCGTGACACCATAGTAAGCAGTCCTTGGCCAAAGAAACGAATTCCCCAGAACCCGAATGACATTAGTATAAATGTGGTAAGTGCAGTATTGACCAGGTTGACTTGATCAAGAAAAAAACTGACCAGGGAATCCACCCTTGTAAGATAAAGCAACATCAAACCGAGCATACCTGCTGCAATGAAGGCCATCAACCTGGCTCCGTACCTGTCATATAGTTTACCTGCACGTGTAATCATCAATCCGGATCCCAAAGTTCCGACCAGATAGGCCAGGCTCAGATTATTCCTGTTGATTTCAAGGTCATCCAGCAGGTTTTCTGTAAATACAGATACACCCATGGTTTGTCCGGGAATACTCATAAGCATACCTATGGTACCGGCAGCCAGAATGATCCAACCATAAAATACGGGAAAGCGGGAAGGAGCGAAAGGTATATTGGGATGCTTCTTCATGAAGATGCAAAGATAGCAATTAGCAAACCATGAGGAGGGATATTCTTACAGACTTATTCTTAATTATAAGAGGGATACAGTTTATTGAGTATATAACGGGCCACCGGTCCCGGAAGAGTATCCACAACTACTGCTTTGGCAGGATTGCTGGGATCATAAATGAGTATTTCAGTACGTTCATCGGATAAATTCCTGATCATATGGGATCGGACTGAAAATTGTTGTACGTCATCCCGGTTGGTATTATATTCATAAGTAAGATTGTATACCGGCTGCTCATTGACCCGCATATTGGTAGGTTCAGCATAAACCAGTTTCCCTTCCACCGGGCGGCCCATCATAATGATCTTACGTTCCCTCCTGGTTCGCCTGTAAGAAGGATATAGGAAAAGGAAACCTATGATTATACTTCCCACACCGGCGAGAAACATGATCTGGTCATAATTCTGCCTGTCCTTTCCGGCGAACCTGGAAACCTCCGGGGAATCTTTTAAATATTCAATCGTAATTTCCTGTCCTGGTTCATAAAAATCTGGATATTCAAGGAAAAACCCTGAATAAGGGATTTGAGACTCATCATAGTACCGGTACCTGTATTCGTAAAGCGTACTCTCATTCACCTTGTACAATGTTTCATTCAGGCTGGTGATGAATCCGGAGGTAGTAACAAGGTCCTTTTTTCCTGCAAAGAGAATATTCCAATTCAGCTGCATACTGAAATAGATTATGAAAGCCAGACCAATCAGCGTAAAGAGAGAACCGATAATAAAGGAGGTTCTTCCAAATAGGAATAATATGCGTATCCTGAAAGGAACAAACATAGGGGATCCCAAAAATGCGGGCTACGAAGTTAAAAAGATTTTTTGAATTATATTGAAAAGGGGTATTAAAATGGAACTGCATATTCCGCTGCGCGAAACAGGTTAGGCTCCATTTTAATATCCCCTTAAGAGGAAAATCACTATGGCTTGGAGAGGCCACTGCGTTTAAGCAGGGGATCGATGGAAGGTTCCCTGCCACGAAAGCGTTTATAAAGGATCATGGGATCCTCTGTACCTCCCCGTGCCAGGATGTTCTCACGGAAAGAACCTGCAGTTTCGGCATCAAACAGTGAAGTTTCCTTGAAAGCATCAAATGCATCGGCATCCAGCACTTCCGACCATTTATAGCTGTAATAGCCGGCAGAATAGCCACCACTGAAAATATGGCTGAAATAAGTGCTGCGGTACCTGACCACTATTTCAGGGATCAGTCCGATGTCGGCAAGGGCTTTGGATTCAAATTGATCGACATCAATTTTAGATTTGGTATCTTTCAAGGTATGCCAGTTCATATCCAGGAATGCTGCAGAAAGATATTCAACATTGACGAAGCCCTGGTTGAAATGGCCGGCGTTTTTAATTTTCTGAATAAGCTCGTCAGGGATAGTCTCTCCTGTTTCAAAATGCTTGCCATACATTTTCATGACCTCAGGTTCGGAGGCCCAGTTTTCCATAATGGAAGAAGGCAGTTCAACAAAATCCCAGGGCACAGAAGTTCCGGAGATTGATTCGTAAGTACAATCAGAGAACAGTCCATGCAAAGCGTGTCCCATTTCATGGAACATGGTGCTTACCTCCTCGAAACTTAACAGAGCAGGTTTATCTCCGGTTGGTTTTGAAAAGTTAAAGACAGTTGTGATCACCGGGGTGATGTTTTCGCCATTTTTATTGTATTGCTTTCTGTAGGCTTCCATCCAGGCACCGCCACGTTTGCTGGCCCGGGGATGAAAATCCATATACAATACACCCAGGTGTGAACCATCAGCCTCTTTCACTTCAAATACCTGGGCATCTGCATGGTACTTAGGAATGTCGTGAAGCTCTTCGAAAGTGATCCCATAGAGATTGGTACAAACCTGGAATAGGCCATTCCGGACATTCTCGAGTTCGAAATATGGACGGAGTTCCTCTTCATCAAGGTCATATTTTTCCTTCCGGAGCTTTTCAGCATAGTACCACCAGTCCCAATGGGCCAGTTCAAAATCACCGCCTTCACGGGTAATGAGGGATTGCATCTCTGCAACTTCATTTTTGGAAACAGGAAGGGCAGCTTCCCAAATAGGATTGAGCAGATTATAAACATCTTCGGGCTTTTTGGCCATTCGTTTCTCAAGCACAAAATGCGCATGGGTCTCATAACCCAGCAATTGAGCCCTCTCCAATCTGAGCCTGGCCATTTCGATGAGGATATTGTTGTTGTCCAGCTCATTGCGGTTATCACCCCTGGCACAATATGCCTTATGAAGTTTTTCCCTTAATTCGCGGTTTTCAGCATATTGCAGGAAGGGGATCATACTGGGCTTGTGGGTAGTAAAAAGCCATTTACCATCCTGTCCAGCTGCTTTGGCGGCCTCAGCTGCTCCGGCAATAACACCATAGGGCAATCCTGCAAGGTCATTTTCATCATCAATAATAAGTTTGTATTGATTGTTTTCTGACAGAATATTATCTCCAAACTTTAGTGATAAAACAGATATTTTCTGGTTGATCTCACGAAACCGGGATTGCTTATCATCATCGAGCTCTGCACCCCCTCTCACAAAATTTTTATACGTTTCGTCCAGCAAAGTTTTTTGTTCTACGTTGAGATCCATCTCTTTGCGCTTTTCGTAAACAGTTTTAACACGTTTGAACAAATCGGGATTCAAATTGATATCATCAAAATGACCAGATTCCATAGGTGCCACTTTTTGAGCTATCTCCTGTATCTGCTCATTGGTAGTGGATGACAGGACACCATTGAAAACATACTGGACCTTGCCAAGTTGTTCACCAGATCTGTCAAGTGCAGCAATGGTATTTTCAAAGTCCGGCTTCTCCGGGTTATTAATGATCTCTTCAATTTCCTCCTTGTGCATGGCAATGCCTTTCTCAAAGGCAGGCAGATAATGTTCATCCTGTATTTCATTGAAAGGTGGTACCTGGAAGGGAGTGGTATATTCAATGAAGAACGGATTTGCTGTATCATTCATTTTTTTCCCTGTTTGATTACAACCGGCTGCCATCAAACTGGTGGCAGCAATTATTAACAATATGTTTTTCATTTTGGCAAGTATTGGTTAAACCTACTTCACAGAAGCCCCAAAATTATAATTTAATGGCTAATAATCTTGCTGAACGAATCTGTTCTACAATATATATTATACTCCTGGACCCAGGCACCTGTTCTGACCGGTCCGCTCAGGCAACATGCCTTGCGGTTTTGATATCCTTTCCGGTTTGCTCCATGGTCATCCGCGAGACCCGGATCACCCAGGACCGGGGGAAAAGAGGAAGCAAATAATTCAGGACAAAGCGCAACAGGGGCTCATTAATGACAACTCTTTTGCCCTTCTTCATGGCACGATAGCCGTATTCTGCTACAGAAGAAGCTGACCTGGTTTTCCCCTGGAAAACGGCAGTGTTTTCCAGGTCGCCGGTGCTGGCAAATTCAGTAGAGGTGGCACCCGGACAAAGGGTGGTTACACTGATATTTGTATCTCGAAGTTCATTATGAAGAGCTTCCCCCAATAACTTCACATAGGATTTGGATGCATAATATACTGCCTGCAGTGGACCCGGCAGGAAGGCGGCCGTTGAAGAAACATTCATGATTCTGCCTCTGCCGTTTGCTATCATGTGTGGGATGAAATAATGGGTCAGGGCAGTAAGGGCAGTGATATTCACCTGGATCATTTCCAGGTGTTTTTCCAGAGAACGCTCATGAAAAATTCCATGTCCCCCGAAACCCGCATTATTGATCAGGTAGTCCACATGGATATTATGTTTAGTAATATGTTTGAAAATCTCACCTGGGACTGCCGGATCTGTCAGGTCTTTTGCCATGACAATCACATGGACCATATATTGTTGCTCTAATTCGTTTTTCAATGCTTCCAGTTTTTCCTTTCTTCTTGCAACCAGTATTAGATCTCCTCCTTCCGAAGCATGGATCCTGGCCAGTTCTTTGCCAATTCCACTGGATGCTCCGGTTATTAATGCCACTTTCCCCATATTATTAAATTTTAGATTGACTAATCACTCTGTAATTGTTTTAAAAAAATTATTTTTTCGCAATACTTTCCCAATAAAACTCAAATGCCATACTCAAATAAGTGGAGTTATTCTGAAATTCCTTATGCTGGAACAGGTAATTGATTATTCCATATATCTGGTAGGTAGTAAGTTGGTACATCAGGTCAGTTGGAATATCCTTCAGTGTTCCTTTCTCTTTTCCCTGGTCTATCAGGTCATAATAAAACCCAATATGTTCTGATATATCTTCCTGGGTTAATTGTGAGATAAATGGAGAGTTACTGTATTGCTGTATAAATAAAAAATCCTGGGGCCTGTTCAGGGCCCATTTCACTGTGTTATACCACAATAACCTGACCTTACGCTTGATGTTCTTCTCGTTTTCAACCCCGGCGGTGGTAATGGTAAAGAAACTTCTTTTGGTTTCCTTATAGAGGGTATTGATCAATTCTTCCTTGGTATTAAAGTAGTGAAAGAGAGTACCATTAGCCACAGAGGCTTCCCTGGCTATGGCAGATGTCGGTGTGCTGTGAAATCCCTGGTTAACGAATAGCCTTCTTGCGGCCAGGAGGATTTTTTCGCGTTTATTTTCTAATTTAGATTGACTAATCACTCCACAAAGAAAGAAATTAATATTTGAATCTACAAATTAGCGTAATATATACTATTATCACACTGTATTATGCTTATGGATAGATGGTTTGTTTCCCTGCATACCAATGCCAGTACCCTGACGCGGAAATTTATTCAACCGGGTCTGAGAGAATCTTGATCATCAAATGGATTCTGTTTCAACGATTTTGGCCAGGACATCCGCATAGGGAAGGATCAGGTATTTTTTACCTTCAAATTCGGTTTCCGTTCCGGCATATTCCTTAAAAAGGACAGTATCCCCGACTGCAATCTCTGCATTTTCAATATTACTCAAACCAACCACCTCAGCCATTTGTGGCTTTTCCTTGGCAGTATCAGGTATAATTATGCCGGCAGCCGTAGTCACTTCTGCCGATTTCTCTGTAATATCCAGTAATACATTCTCGTTTATAGGTTGTAACTCTTTCATTTGTAATTGTTTAAATAAATTATGTTTAAATTGTTACAGTGGAACGCAAAAATATAAAATCTTTGCTATCCTTCAATCTCTAAAAGGCGATTGATTTTGGTTTTATCAAATCCTATCACCATTTCTCCGCTGATCAATGTTTGGGGAACTCCCTGCTGGCCACTTCTTCTTACCATTTCCTGTGCAGCGGATTCATTCTTTGACACATCAATCTCACTATAGCGGATCTTGTTTTTGTTTAAATATGATTTTAAGGTTCCGCACCAGGAACAGGTTGGTGTGGTATAGACGGTAACCTGTTTTACAGTCTTGCCGGCTTTCTCGGCCCTGGCCACATAGACAGCATTCTCAAAAAGGCTTTTATAATAACCTGGATCATGCGCTCCCTTATAAGCATTCTTCATGTTTTTCCCTTTAAATTCCACGAGGGAAGGTGCGGATGTTATGGAATAAGCCGGGTGAATGTCCCGGACCCTGTTTACATCTGCTATAAAAATGCCAATGTCAGATACATCTACAGCTGCCTCTGCCAAATTTTCATAGGCCTTGTCACTCTGTTCTGATCCCTGTTTGTAGATAAGTAAAAACGATCTTTTTTCGATTCCAATCTTTTGCTGTAATTCCTTCAAGGAATTCACTTCTATTGCTTTCATCTGGATAAAATTATAATATATATGCAAATATACAGATACGTTTACATTTATTGTGCCACTGGGGGAAAGTTGGAATTATTGTCAGCCTTCTGGTAAAATTGTCAGGTTAAGATATGGGATTTCATTAGCTTTAATTCGGTTTCAACCTCTGGGCACTTCTTCAAGGCAGGTTTACAAGCATTGCCAGATGACCTCGCCCTGTCATTACGAACCAGGGTAATAAGGTATGTATTGGTCTTGGTTTGTTGGGGGAAAGCATGTAAATTTCTGAAAAATTCCTGCCATGAAAATTGTCCAGATATCTATCCTTGCCATTCTGATAACCTCATGCGTGCAACAGGGCTCTCCGGGTCCCAAACAAGGTAACATAATATCAGTAGACCAGACTGAAATACATTATACCGTTTATGGTGAAGGAGAAACAGCCCTGGTCTTCGTTCATGGCTGGTGTTGTGACCAGGAGTACTGGCGTGAACAGGTTGATACTTTTTCACAGAAATATAAGGTAGTAACAATAGACCTGGCCGGGCATGGAAAGTCTGGAACGGTACGTGATGATTATACTACGCAGTCCTTCGGTATGGATGTGGCAAGCGTGGTAAAACACCTTGACATGGAAAGGATCATACTGATCGGCCATTCCATGGGCGGTGGGGTGATCCTGTCTGCGGCAGGTCAGTTGAAAGAGCAGGTCCTGGCAGTGATAGGAGTTGATACATACCAGAGTTTTCAATATGCACTTTCCGATTCCATGATCGGACAATTGTTGCAGCCCTTTCAGAAAGATTTTTACAATACCACCATGGGATTTGTAGCTGGTATGTTCCCTCCGGATGCAGATAGTCTGTTGGTCATGGAAATTGCAGAGGACATGGCAGAGGGTCCTGCAGAGCTAGGTATTTCGGCCATGATTAATTATATATCCACCGACCAGGTTGAACTGCTTGATGGATTGGATATCCCCATTTATTCCATAAATTCAAGAATGTTCCCCATTGATATTGAAGCTAACCGGGAACTGTATCCTGATTTCGAGGTAAGGTTTATAGAAGAAGTTGGACATTTTATTCAGCTGGAAGATCCCCAGGCTTTTAACCGGAAGTTAAACAGCATTCTAAACGAGATTATCGGATAGATCTTTTGTAGCTACTATATGCATACCATGGAATGAAAAGGATGGCAAACAGGAACAAACCACTCGTGATGATAAATTCTGCACCCGGCAGGCTGAGTTGCCGGAACATCATACCTGCCATGGGGAGAAAACAGAAAATTGCACCTACAACATACATGATCTGTTTATTGAGTGTATAAAAAATAATGAGGGAGACGGCCAGTAAGAACAGGCTGAGGGCAAGGATATAATTGCTGTAGGGTATCTGGTGCAACATGAACAGGAGTCCGAGGACCAATGTCATGACTGAAAGGGCGGAAGAAGCAAAAGCGGTTTTTCTCATGCAGGAATTATGGAAGTGGTTAAGGATTTATTCGCCTAAAATTAACATGAATTTTTTAAAAAGAAAAACCGGCGTTTTTCAAATTATCTTATTACAGTTCTGGTGCGCATATCATAGCGTTGTCCCCTTCTCAGAAAGTAAAATTCTTTGGAATCTGCGGGCATCTGATAGGTGGTATCCCTTTCTGCAGACCAGCGGCTATGATCGTAAATGGCAACATAACTTTTTCCGATCACTTCGAAAGTATCCCCCGTAACGTGAATTGCGGTATTTTCGTCCAGCCCTATACCCAGCAGGTCCGGATACAATTCCAGTATCTCGAACATATCAAAATGCCTGTTGCGAGCCAGTAAATGCTGGTCGATGGCAACATTCTCTATAAATGACAGTCCCTCAAGATGATCCCCTGCCATGATCGTGTTGGCCCGTGTATCTCCACGGGCCAGAAATGAACCCTGAATGGTTGCCCCGGCAGAGGATCCACCGATTACACCTCCCCGTGAAAGAAGATTTTTGAGTTCTCTGTGGGTAAGTGTGTTCAGGTATGAGTCAGCCAGCCTCCATTGTCGGCCACCGGGGAACCATACACCCCTGGCCGTTGTTATTGGTTCTGCAAATGATTTGGTCATGGCCTCCCCGTGATCCCTTGTATGCAGTATGGTGATATTTTTGAATCCCAGACTGTGGTACCTTCTCTCGAGCCTGATCATCGCACTATCCTCATCAAAGAAACTATCATCTGCAGCCGTTGGGATGATAACAACAGAAGCTTCGGGTCCCCCGGCCAGCCGGATGAATAAACTAAACACGCTGGTATCATGCAAATTGCCACCTGCAATGATCAAATGACCGTTTTCTGGTCCTCTTGTAAGTACCTGGTCCAGCTGTACCTTTATGATTCCTGTTGTGAACAGGCTGATTATCAAGGCATAGCAAAAAATTCT
>JAZGGT010000341.1:0-3176 GCA_036480555.1 Bacteroidales bacterium
ACCCGCTTGCTGGCCGCCATCATGTTTACGGATATGGTAGGTTATACCGCCCTTATGCAGGAAGATGAACGGCAGGCAAAGCAAAACAGGGACAGACATAGAAAAATACTTCAGAAGTCGATAGCCAAACACAAGGGTAAGATATTACAGTATTACGGGGACGGGACGCTGAGTATATTCAACTCTGCCATCGAAGCCGTGGAATGTGCCATCCAGATCCAGCAGGAATTACAAACGGAGCCCAAAATACCCTTGCGTATAGGCTTGCATACAGGGGATATCGCATATGACGACGAAGGTGTTTACGGGGATGGTGTGAACATCGCCTCAAGAATACAGGAATTGGCCATATCAGGGAGTATACTGATCTCGGGAAAGGTATTCGATGATATCAAGAATCACCATGCATTCAAGACAGTGAGCCTGGGAGCATTCGACCTGAAAAATGTCAAAAAACCAGTGGAAGTATATGCCATTGGCAATGAAGGCCTGGCAGTACCTGCACAGACAGAAATCCAAGCCATACCAAAAGACAAAGTAAAAAGCCTGGCCGTACTACCTTTCGTGAATATGAGCCCGGATACGGAACAGGAATATTTCAGTGATGGAATAACTGAAGAGATCACTGCAGACCTATCTCACGTTCAAGATATCCGGGTTATTTCACGTACTTCTGCAATGCAGCTTAAAGGAACTGATAAAAACATGAAAACCATTGCACGGGAATTGAATGTGCAATATGTTTTGGAAGGAAGCGTAAGAAAGGCAGGCAAGGCCTTAAGAATTACTGTACAATTAATAGATGCTATAAATGATAAACATTTATGGTCAGAGAAATACAGTGGCACCATTGATAATGTATTTGATATCCAGGAAAAAGTTTCGAGTTCTATTGTAGATGTCTTAAAATTGAAACTTCATCCTGAAGAAGACAAAAAAATAGCTGAACGTCCAATAGCAAATGCTAAGGATGAGAAGATAGTACAACACAATCTTCCTGTGCAGCTTACAAGTTTTACCGGCCGCGAGAAGGAAATGCAGGTGATCCGGCAACTGATCAGAGAACACCGTATCGTGTCGCTTACTGGTGCTGGAGGATGCGGTAAAACACGCCTGGCTTGTGAAGTGGTTGCACAGTTGGTGCAGGATTACAAAGATGGTGTATGGTTTGTCGACCTGGCACCAATTACATCTGAGGATCTGGTGGTCAAGGAGATCACAGAAGTGCTGAAAATAGTGGAAGTACCTAACCAACCCATTATTGATACATTAATTGAAAAGATCAAGAATAAAAACCTGCTGATTATCCTGGATAACTGTGAACATTTGATCAAAGCCTGCGCTGAAATTGCAGGAAAAATGTTACAATCGGTTCCGGGACTTAAAATCCTGGTAACAAGCCGTGAAGCCCTCAATATAAAAGGTGAACAGGTCTGGAGGGTTCCTTCCCTTACTTTGATTGATCCGAAGACCATTGTTGATTTAGAGCATGCAAAGGACTCTGAAGCGGTGATGCTGTTCACCGACCGCGCCCGGCTGAGTAATCCGGAATTCGAGCTGGAATCAGAAAATGTGAATGAGGTGGTCACGATTTGCAATAAGCTGGATGGAATTCCGCTTGCCCTTGAACTGGTCGCCAGTCGTACCAGGCATATGAATACACAGATGATCCTGGAGCGGTTTGCAGACCGGTTTGACCAGTTGTCTTCATCCGATCCGGGAACCTCAAAACGCCAGAAGACCCTGCAGGCAACCATAGAATGGAGCTATAACCTGCTGTCAGACAGTGAGAAAATTTTATTTAACAGGCTGGCTGTTTTTTTAGGCGGTTTTGATATTGGCGCCACTGAGGAAGTATGTTCGAATGATCAACTGCCAAAGGAAACCATCCTGGATGTATTGTCCCGGTTGGTAGACCAGTCCCTGGTTTACACCATAAAAAGTATCGATCAATCGATGCGCTATAACAGGCTGGAAACACTGCGGCATTTCGCCCAACAAAAACTCCAATCCCAAAAAGAGGAGGAGGCCATAAGGAACCGGCATTTGCAATATTATTTAAAAATGGCAGAACAGGCATATGAAGAACAATTCGAATCACAACTAAAATGGTTGAATAAACTTAGAGTGGAGCACGAGAATCTGATTGCTGCCCTGAATTGGTCATATAACCACTCCCCTGAAGAGTTCCTCAGGCTGTCCGGTACCCTCGCATGGTTCTGGCGGTTGCACTCACATATCCAATTAGGAGAGGGTTATCTGGAAAAGGCATTGTCTATAGCTGATAGTAAAAACGAAGCATATGCACGTGCTTTATTTGGCCTGGCAATGATTTTTGGTTATACAAAGGATACCACAAGAGTCCTTGACCTCATGAATGAAAGCCTGACCATCTGGCGTCAGTTCAAAAATCTCCGGGAAGAAGCTTGGGTTTTAAGTGAAATTAGCGAACATATCCATCGTAATGGTGATTATGAAACCAGCTTGAAATTTAGCGAGCAAAGCCTGGAAATAGCAAGGAAGGTTGGTAATCCCGGCCTTATAAATCATTGTCTGATGTATTTATATCAGAGATTTGTTCTTTTAAAACAGTTTGATCGGGGCAGGCCTTTTGTTGAAGAGTTGCTTATTTCCTCCGAGAAGCTTGAGCACATACATGGAATAGAATCGGCACGACATGCGCTTGGCGATTGTGCCCTTGGTATGAAAAATTATAAGGAAGCTGAAAAACGATATGCTCTGGCTATTGAAACAGCATTAAAATACGGTATGATATTCTTAGCAACCGTCTCCCTTCAGGGTGTTGCCTTTGCCCTTTCCGGCCAGTCAAGATGGGCTAAATCCATACAGTTAGATGCCGCTGCACGAGAGAAGCATAGAGCTCTGGGCGTTACAGTATTGGGGCTCTATAAATTCTGGGACGAATGGATTGATACCTACATCGAAGGTGCCAAAGAAAAACTGGGGGAGGAACTAATCCGAAAATATGAAGAAGAAGGTTTAGCTATGGGATTTGACAAGGCAGTGGAGTATGCCCTGGATTTCAAAAAAGATTAGATAATTAGAGTTGAAAAACTAAGATGAATTTACTTTCATGTTTCAATCTTCAACCCAATTCAACCCAACAAAAAAGAAACCAGACCTTAATGACCTAATTCCTTCTTTTACGGTTGTGG
>JAZGGT010000342.1:0-2407 GCA_036480555.1 Bacteroidales bacterium
TGGTACTCAAGGTATGAACCATCAGTAGCCGAGAGCATTATTGAGGATTTACTTGCCAGGGAAGAGAACATCAAAGTAATCCGCAAAACCAGGATCAAGGAAGTTGGCGGGGTTATGAAAGAAGGAAAAGAAATAAAGTGCATATTCCTTGAAAACGGGATTGAAATCTCAGCAAAACTATTCATTGATGCTTCCATTGAAGGGCATTTAATCCATTTTGCCGGAGTCAGCACTGAAACGTTGCGTGAAGGAAATGCAAAATATGGTGAGACCAGGAATGGTATTCAGGTTGACAATACTTATAAGCAGTTTATGGTAAAGGTTGATCCCTACATTATTCCGGACGATCCCACAAGCGGGCTCCTGCCAACAATCCAGGAAGGAGTGCTGGGTGAATATGGAGCGCGGGACAAATACATTCAGGGGTTCTGTTTCAGGATGTGCCTGACAAAAAATAAGGATAATTTAATTCCTGTTACAAAACCTGAAAAATACAATCCGGAGGTTTACGAGATATACAGAAGATACCTTCATGCCGGAGGCAAATTGTTTCAACCCGGCAGCAACCGTCACAACGGGAAAACGGATATTGGCAGCTGGCATGACCTGTCTGCCAACCTGTATGGAGAAAACTGGCGATATCCTGCCGGCAATTATGCAACACAGGACAGCATTGTTAAATATCACAGGGATTTTACCATGGGACTGATATGGTTCCTGCAAAATGATCCGGATGTGGATACTGCCACACGAAAGAACTGGGAAGGATGGGGACTTTGCAGGGATGAATTCACCGATAATGGTCACTGGCCCCGCAGGTTATATATCCGCAGCGCCCGTCGGATGGTTTCGGACTATGTCATCACAGAGCATCATACCAGGAGGGATAATGAAAAGCGCGTTGATGATCCGGTGGCCATAGCCTGGTGGCCACCCGATACTCATCATGCCAGAAGAATTGTGAAAGATGGTTTTGCCTATAACGAAGGATTTGTCTTTGGTGGTGAAGACTGGAGACCATTTGGGATATCCTGGAGGGCATTGATACCAAAATCAGCTGAATGTAACAACCTGCTTACACCTACCTGCCCTTCGTCCAGTTATGTTGCATATGGAGCCATCAGGATACTACCTACTTTTATGATCCTGGGACAAAGTGCGGGTTGTGCTGCAGCCTTGGCATTGGATCAGCAAAAACCTGTACAGCAGATTGAATATGACGAGCTGAGGAAAATACTGGTTGAAAATGGACAGATTCTTGAAATTCCGGAAAACTGGCAGGAATTAATTACAACAATAAATTAGTATTTTGCTATATGAAAAATATTATCCTGATTTTAACCTCCCTAAGCTTGTTTCTTAACATGTATGCCCAGCAGGTTGCAGATACAGCTTATAAGCCGGTCATTCATGATCCGGCCTATGAGATTGGTAAGGGACCAGTAGTGTATATTGACGAAGGCCATCATAACTTTCACACCAAAGAAGGCCGCTATAAGGCATTCTCCAATCTTGTAGAAAGAGATGGGTATGTGGTTAATGGATATGAAGGTGAATTTGAAAGAAAGCATTTATCAAAGGGAAAGATCCTTGTTATATCAAATGCCTTAAACGAAAAAAATGTCCAGGACTGGACCCTGCCGAATCCTTCTGCATTCACAGGTTCAGAAATTGAAATTATTAGACAATGGGTCTTTGATGGCAATAGTTTATTTTTAATTGCTGATCATATGCCCATGGCTGGTGCTGCCCGGGACCTTGCTGCAGCCTTTGAATTTGAGTTTACCAATGGATTTGTATTCGATACGGCTGTACGGGGACCGGTATTCTTTAAGACACAGGACGGAACACTCATTGAAAGCAGGATTACAAAGGGAAGAAATGATCATGAAAGGGTCGGGCAAATTGTTACCTTCACAGGCCAGGCTTTCAAAATACCGGAGGAAGCAACTCCTGTTCTGGTATTTGATGAAAGATACGTGAATTTCCTGCCGGATACAGCCTGGTCATTCAATGAGAAAACAGAAAGGTTTAATGTCGGGGGATGGTCCCAGGGAGCCTATATGCACTACGGAAAAGGAAGAATCGTGGTATTTGGTGAGGCGGCCATGTTTTCAGCACAACTGGCGGGACCGGATAAGATTAAGGCAGGAATGAACCACGAGATTGCAAAAGAGAATTATCACCTACTGCTGAATATAATCCACTGGCTGGATGGTAAAATTCACTAAGGGATAGCATGGGAAAAGATTATCTATCAATACGGATACAGGTTGATCTAGCAACAAAAATTGCCAAAAGTCTGTACCAGGTAAGTGGAGAAGCAATATCACTGCCGGGAGAAATAGATTTTAATTTTTGTATTAAATCTGACTACGGAAGCTATCTTTTGAAAATCAGCAGGCCA
>JAZGGT010000343.1:0-6089 GCA_036480555.1 Bacteroidales bacterium
ATGCAGATTTTGCATTTATTTTTCTAGTTAATAATTTTATTTAAGATTTCCCACTTTTTGCAGAGTTTGACTGCATAGCACTTGGCATTTCCAATAAATTACTTTTCAATTTCTTTCATTACATCATTGCAGATTGTACACATGCCTATATCCACTAATGAGCTTGGAAATATAAGGAATCCATTGGATGATTTTGGATAATTAAAAGGTGTATATAGCCATATGAATTCGGGAGAGTAAGAAAACCTTTTCAACTGTATATATAAGAAATAAAAACACCAGGTGAATATTCACCTACGTTAGACACAAATACCTACAATATGAAGATTAACAATATTTTACTTTTCCTCTTGATAATTAGTTTGTCAATTGGATGTAATCAGGAATCAAAACAAAAGGGATTCAATAAATTTAGTGGATTATGGTCCCTCCACATTATGGAGCAATTAAATTCGGAAACAGGAGAATGGAGTGAATATAAATATGGGGTGCAAGGATACATCCTTTATGATGATATCGGCAATATGGCTGTTCATATAACTGCAAAAGGTTATGAAAATACTGACCTTGAATTTCCATTTCTTACTGATACACTTTCAAATGAAGCTCTTATACACAGAACACAATCCTTTGTTTACTTTGCCAAGTATACAGTTTCAGAAAGCAGCCAGATAGTAGAGCACGCAAGAATCTCTCATTCCAATCCTGGTCAATGGAACCAGGTGGTAACAAGAAAATTTACTTTTAGTGGTGACACTTTAATTCTTGAGCCTATGGAAAAAAATTCTGCTAGAATGCGGCTAAAATGGATTAAAGAATCTGTGTCTAACAAAAAATAAACGGCATTAAAACGACCGTTTATTAAGACCGTTATGCAAAATAAGATTTAGTAAATATGAAAAAACAAGTTGAATTCAGTTTCGGAGATGATTCCATAGCTAAAGCTTATGACACAGTCTTGGTTCCTTCATTATTTGAACCTTGGGCCTCTCAATTGGTAATTGATAATAAACCATGGAATTCATGTAATGTATTGGATTTAGCATGTGGTACAGGTGTCGTTACCAAAGAACTTGCAAAAAGTGTTGGTTCAAACGGAAAAGTAATTGCTTTAGACATTAACAGTCAAATGCTAAACCAGGCAAAAATCAAATGTAATGAATGGGCAAATAACATCGAATTTATTGAAGGGTCAGCTGAATCGTTAGATATTTCAGACAATTCGATGGATAAAGTGGTTTGTCAACAAGGGTTTCAATTTTTTCCAAACAAAAAAACAGCAGCAAATGAGATTTGCAGAGTTTTAAAGCCAAGAGGTAAAGCAATAATATCAACTTGGTGTCCTGTTTCAGAGTGTGAAATTTTTGGCATTATATGTGACACACTTGAATCAATGAATTTAAATGAGATATCTCAAATGATGCGAGTCCCATTTGATTTTTTGACACAAGAGGAATTGCTGCAATCATTTAGTGATATTGGATTTTCTGATATTCAATTTTCTAAACAAGAGCAAATTTTATTCATTGAAGGAGGTATGAATGGGGCTATAACGTTTGTCTATGCAACACCAATAGGTCCAAAATTAACTGCTCTTAGAAGTGAAGAACAGGAAAATTTTAAGAAGTTATTCATTGATAAACTACAAGTATTAATTCACGAAGATGGTAACATAGGACGGATGGTTACTAATGTACTTAATGTTGAGAAGTGAATTTTTATAAGAGAATAAACTTTAATAAAGTATATGAAATCATAACACCCTTCGGGATGCCACGCTTCATATACTAAACGGTGTTGCCATATATTTAAAAAAGAATGATCGAGAATGAACTAAATAAAAGAATAACAATCTTATTAATCTGTTTTGGGTTAGTAATGTGTACTTCACCAAAAGTGTGCGAAATTCCTATTTTATTTGATTCACAAAATGGGATTTTTCAGATAAACGCGGACGGCAGCAAACGAACGCAAATCACTAATACTAAAAATAGCTCTAAACCTGCGCTGTCTCCACTTGGTGATAAGATTGCTTACATTTCAAATATAGATGATACAGCTGCTTTGTGTTTGATCGATCTTAATGGTTCTAATAGACATCAACTTACTTTTAGTCAAGATTTTGCATCTATATATGGCAGACCTGCCTGGTCCCCTTCAGGTAAAGAAATTGCCTATAATTCACGCCAAAATGATAATTGGGATATTTATGTCTTTAACCTTGAGGACTTAACGAACAGAAGGTTAACATTCAATGAAGAATTAGATGAATTTCCATCATGGAGTCCTGACGGTAATTTGATTTTATTTTCTTCCCGTAGAAATGGTAATTATGATTTGTTCACGATGAATTCAAAAACAGGGGAAGATATTCGACAAATTACATTCTCCGAATCAGATGAATTTAGAGCAACGTATTCACCTGATGGACATAGAATAGCGTACAGTTCTAATGAGACTGGAGATTGGAACATTTACATCATGGACCTTAATGGCGCAAGTATTACTCAACTTACTAATTGCAAAAAATCGTGCTTGCGACCATCTTGGTCACCTTGTGGAAACAAGATCGTGTTTCAGTCTGGAAGTGATGGACAACTTGAGAATTGGAGTGATTGGGAAATATTTATATTTGATTTGAAGAGCAGAAAAGTTTTGAAAATTACAAATAATAATTTTATGGACGCACATCCAGATTGGTGTTCTTTTTATATATCGAAATGAATAAAACAGCTGCCAATCGAGTAGACGGCTGACGGTCAGATGACCGCCAGTGTACCTATCACACCACCTTTAGACCATCCAAGCTACAAATACATATTACTGATAATTAGCATTTTCGCATTCCATTTTTCAAAATCGTCAACGAATTCATCACCCTTTAAGAGTAAATCCATGTAGTGCACTAGCTTACAGGGATTTACGATTTGAGGATGTGGTACCACCTGGAATCGAACCAGGAACACCTGATTATTCCATCCCAATATCCAAATATTTTATTGCACAAGTGTTTTAGACGCATGGATCAGTAAGTCCCATGCTGAAAATCAACTTGAAAAAATCCAGCAGGGCCGGACAATAATTCCACGATAAAATGTAGTTTTACTATTCTTATGACCACTATCCTTTCCATAAATAAACTCTCGAAGATCTACCAGAAAGGTGCGGTGGAGATCCCGGCTGTGAGGGACGTAAGTTTTGAGGTCCCCCGGGGTTCCTACCTCTCCATAGTTGGAAAGTCAGGTTCCGGGAAATCGACCCTGCTGAACCTGGTCGGCGGACTTGACAGGCCGACTTCAGGAACCATACAGTTTAACGCAAGAGACCTTGGGAAAATGACCCGCTACCAGCTGGCGCTGCATCGCAGGCTGGGGGTCGGAATGATCTTTCAGTCCTTTAACCTGCTCCCCAGGCGTACAGCACTTGAAAATATCATATTGCCGCTCACATTTGCTGGGGTACCCCGGAAGAGGAGGAAGCCACGGGCTAAAGAGCTGCTTGAACAAGTGGGACTGGGAGGAAGGATTAGTCATTTTCCTTCTGAATTGTCAGGTGGGGAAGCACAGAGGGTAGCAATTGCCAGGGCCCTGGCCAATGAACCAGAAATGATCCTGGCAGACGAACCAACCGGGAACCTGGACAGTAGTACAGCAGGTGAGATCATCGATCTGCTGGTATCTCTTAACAAAGAAAAAGGATTAACCATTTTGATGGTTACGCATGACAAGGAAACGGCAGATGCGGTTTCCAACAGCATAATAACCCTTAAGGACGGAAACATAATATGAACCTGCAGGACATGACCATCATGGGATTTTCGAATCTCTGGCGCACCCGCCTCAGGTCAACCCTGACCATCCTGGGTGTGGTCATAGGGATTGGCGCGCTTACTTCCATGGTATCCTTCGGCACGGGCATGCAGAAAAACCTGACAGATGCATTTACAAAGAATGACCTGTTCACCAGCATGAACGTTACCCCCAAAGATCTCAATGTGGATGAAATGTTGAGCGGGGACCTGTCCGGGATCGGTGAGATGCTCGATGAAAAGCCCAAACCGCTTACAGATTCAATCCTCGAGGTCATCAGGGAAATGGAGGGGGTTATACTTGCCTTCCCGGATGAATCATTTGCCGGAAAACTGAAATTCAATGACGAGGAAGTCAGTAAAAACATGCAACCCATCCCGGCTGCAGCGAGTGAATTTTACCCCTATAATGACCTGCTGGCAGGAGAACTATACCCACACGACAGCAGCCAGTCGGTCGTTATCAAGTGGGAAACATTGAGGGATCTGGGCCTGATCGTGGAGTACCCGGACCTGAGCTATACCCTTTCCAGGCAAGATAGCATTAAGGGTACACGCATCATATCCCCCGATTCAATTATTGGCCGGAAAATCACACTGGTGACAGCTGAACTTAACATCCCGTCAAACCCCTTAAGTATACTTCTGGGCCAGGACTTCGAACCCTTTGAGGAAAGCAGCAGGGAGTATACGATATGTGGCATTATCAATCCCCGTGATGAATTTACATTTGACCGCTCCCGCAGTGCCCTGGTAATACCCCCTGTCACAGCCAGGAAAATCCCCCGCCTGAGTTTTTCCAGTATATGGGATATTTTGGGAGAAGGAAAGGAAGAAGGCACCTACAGTTCAATCTATGTAAGGGTGGCCGAAATGGAGGACCTGACACCTGTGAGGGAAAAGATCGAAGCCATGGGAGTTGGTGTTTTTGCCCTGGCCGATGAACTGGATGAGATCAAAAGAGTCTTCCTGATCATGGACAGCCTGCTGGGGGCCATCGGTACCATTGCTCTGATCATTGCTGCCCTGGGGATCATCAATACCATGCTGATGTCTATTCTCGAAAGAACCCGCGAAATAGGGGTGATGAAAGCCGTAGGGGGAAGCGAGAATGAGATCAAGTTCATTTTCTTTGTGGAGGCAGCCTGTATCGGGCTTGTCGGTGCTGTATTCGGACTGATGCTCGGCTGGCTGGTCACCAGGATTGCAAACCAGGTAATGAATACCATGGTACTGCCTGATGACCAGGGACCCATAGACCTGTTCTATTTCCCGGTATGGCTGATATTAGGTGCCACAGGGTTTTCCGTATTTTTGAGCCTGGCAGCTGGACTCTACCCTGCCATCCGGGCCGCAAGGATTGATCCGGTCAGGGCATTGCGGCATGATTAGTATATCTGCAATCATCGAAAATAAAGTCAAAGGAAAAAATTCTTTACGAGCGGGGTGGGGACTGATATTCCTCATACTGAGGGATTTTTATCTGGAATCATTCTAAAAAAGCTTGAAAACCGCATCAGATATGGAAAAATAGTGAACTTTACCCCCTCCTGATTCGTATAAATGCCAATGACCATCCTGTTTCTCAAAAATGTGACACAGGTTTATTATATGATATGTGGTCAAATGGGCAGGATCAGAACATATCTTATATTAATATTACCTGTAGTTGTTTCACTCAACACCTATTCCCAGGATTGTAAGATTGTATCCAAAGCGAATGATATCATTCCGGACAGGTTATGCTCTCCTGTCGGTGTTGTTTGGGAGGTCATTTACAGGGGTGTCAATGATGGTGGTGCATCTGTGGAGATCCTGTTTGAATGGGATGACGGCGACAGTGAACTGGTAACTGCCATCAATTCAGATCCGGATCAGAATGTCAGGGAATGGAGAGCAACCACTACTCACACTTATATTGCGGATGACAACTGTAATTACCACCCCCTGGCAACACTTGTGGTTGACGGTGTCGAATGTACCTCATCGGAACAGGAACAGATTGTAACTGTCTGGGACGATGATAATCACAATGGCGGTGAGGTTTATATTTCTCCCGCTGTCTGGCCCATTTGCTTTGGGAATGGAGACAATGTCAGGTTCACGGATGAGACCATTTTCAATTGTGTCCCTCCCCAGGAAAATGATGTGCCCAATACGGATACCAGGTGGATACAGTGGGTTTACGGCACGGACATCACCATGACCGGCGCCCCGGTTACCATTAATGGGAATCCGCAGGTATACCCCTACTATGGTAACGTGATAACCCTGCCAGGTC
>JAZGGT010000344.1:0-3458 GCA_036480555.1 Bacteroidales bacterium
ATATCCACCTTCATGGAGGCTGGTTTTTTGCGAATGAACAAGGCTGCTGCGTCCCCGATCTTCTTCTCATCCAGAAGGAAGTCCATACCTATAAATGCCAGGTTCTCAACATCCAGGAAGATGCTCCCCCTGTAGAGTGGGATATTAACATATTCCTTGGGTTCAAACTTAATGATCATGGCCTGCCTGTCCTGTACTGATGTAATTCCACCATATGTATAAACATATTGATCCATCATGTCTGGTGACAGGATTTCACCTGGATTTTTGGCTATGTCAAGCATCAGGCTGACGTATGGCCCTCCCTGTAATTTGACAATGATAGTATCCATCTTTTTATAGTCCTGGCTTTTCCGGCCTTTGTAGATCAATGGACGGTCTGAACCGATGCTGTTCCCGTATTCAGCTTTATAAATATCCAGTACAGCTTCAGCCACACCAACATAATTCCGGTTTTGTTTGATGGTTTCCCGGTAAAAAGCTTTCAGCATTACGGGATCTACGGAATAATTTTTTGGTATATTATTAATGGCGGTCAGCAATAAATCGACAGGATCTCCATAAGAAACCGTTACAGCTTCAATGGGTAGGGTTACTGAGGAAAGCATTATGCTGGCGTTGTCTCCTTCCAGGTCAGGCAGTTTAATAAGCTTGGTCTCATATCCGATATGGGAAATCTCGAGTACCTGGATATCCGATTTGGCAGGTACCTTGATCAGAAATTCCCCGTCGGCATTGGAAACCGTTCCTATGCTGGTCCCTTTAAGGATAACGTTGGCAAAGACCACTGGTTTTTTGGTCTCGCTGTCCAGGATTTTACCTGTGTAGGATTCATAGGCAAGGCTGTCTTCCATTAACTGATCATCTGGTATGGCTGCCAATGTTACGGAGGCAAATGCCAGGGAGAGCAGGAGGATGAATAAAAACACTATTGTCAGCGGATTTCCTAAACGTTTGTGTGAAGATTTAGTTTTCATTTGCATAATAAGATTTGTTGTTTTCCGTATTTATGATGCATGAAAACATATATACCCTATTTCTGGGTATGTTATCCTATCTGTTCCTTCTTTGAAGTTTACGTTCTATCCTCTGGATGGCAGATTGGATAGACTCCTCAGGCTGGATAATGTTGAATTCACCCCAGAAATCGGGATCTTCAAAATTGCTTACCTTGTCAGCGAAGATATCACTCCTCTTCGTGGTTTCACGAAACTTGTATTTGGTAATGCTCCTGGTGTCAATATCAGTCACTGCCATTTCTGTCATGGTAGTGAATCGTGACCGGAACAGCTTCTTTTTCCAGCGAACCGTAAACATCAATTCCGTTCTGACATAATTCAGAGACCAGGTGCCATCTATCAGCCGGTAGCTAACAAGATAATTTGCATTATTTACATCAATCCTCATGCCTATCGGTTTCTTCCGTATGAGATACTGGTTTGCATTCTTCAGGTTATCCTCAAGGATCTGGAATTCGGCTCCGATAATTGCATAATCATCAACACCGATGTATACCTTTCCCGCATAAAGGGGTATATTAACATGTTCCATTTGTCTAAAAGTAATGACAAAGGCCTGCCTGTCATTGATATTGATGATCCCGCCCATCTGGTATATATAATAGTCCATGATCTCACTATCGAACAATTCCCCGGGATTCTTTACAATATCAAGTAAGAACATGGTCTGGGGACCTCCCTGCAACTTGAACAGGACGGTATCCATCTTCTTTACATCCTGGCTTTTCCGGCCCTTGAAGATCTTCACCCGGTCCATATCGCTTACATTTGTATATGAGGACTTATAACCATCCAGAACAGCCTCGGAGACAGAAACAAAATTCCTGTTTTGTTTGATTGTTTCCCGGTAGAAAGAAGTCAGCATCACCGGGTCCTTGCTATAATTTTCTGGAATGCTCTGCATAGCCATGGTAAGAAGATCCCTTGCATCCTGGTTGACGATGGTTACCTCTTCAATCAGAATGGGATTGGGTTCAAGTTCGACCAGATTGCCTTCAGGATTTAACTGGCCGACCGGTATTTCAAGGTTTCTATATCCAATACTTGAGAAACCAATGACTTTGTTTTCGAGGAACATAGGGATCTTAATGAGGAATTCCCCCTCGGAATTGGATACGGTTCCAATGTTTGTTCCTGAAAGGAAGATACTGGCGAAAATGATTGGATTATTGGTGTGGATTTCAACAACCTTTCCCTGAAAGGACTGGTACTCAGTCGAATCCTGATATTCCTGGACTGCATGCCTGCTTTCTGCACGCAGATCCGGAAAAATAAAGCCGGCTAACAGGAGAGAAAGGCAAAAACACAGGCAAGTATGTAGTGGTTTCATATTTCTGATGTTTTGGCTTTATACAAATGTACGGAAAAGAAATAATTAATATATTGAAGGAAAATTCAATTAATTATGGAACCAGTCAGGTGGGGAATGATCGGTTGCGGGGATGTGACCGAAAAGAAGAGTGCTCCTTCTTTTAATAAGATCAATGGCTCTTCCCTTCACGGGGTGACCAGCAGGAACAAATCCAGGGCATCAGCCTATGCAGAGCGACACCATGTTCCAAAGGTATATGACTCGGCAGATGAGCTGGTGGGAGACCCGGAGATATCTGCTGTATATATAGCGACACCCCCCTCATCTCATGCAGCATATGCCATCATGGCCATGAGGGCAGGAAAACCAGTCTATGTTGAAAAACCTATGGCGCCTGATTATCAGGGATGTCTGGAAATGAATCAGATGTCTTCAGAAACGGATATGCCCATATTTGTAGCCTATTACCGGCGCAGTATGGAATACTTCCTGAAGGTAAAGGAATTGCTTCAAAACCAGGCCATCGGCAAAGTCCTGATGGTACAATCGAGCCTGATACTACCTCCCAGGGAGGAAGACCGGGACAGGCAAAACCTGCCCTGGAGAGTGGCACCGGAGATCAGTGGGGGAGGTTATTTTTATGATATGGGATGCCATGAACTGGACATCCTGAGTTATTATTTTGGGCCAGTAAGATCGGTTGAGGGATGGCATGCCAATATGGGAGGCTTGTACCCTGCTGAGGATACTGTCACTGCAAGCCTGGTCTTTGAGAGCGGCCTGCTGTATGCTGGGTCCTGGTGTTTTGTAGCCAGCCAGGATGCTGCTGCGGATACCATCGAAATAATTGGAGAAAAGGGGCGGATCCGTTTCTCCTGCTTTCAGTTCACACCCATCGAATTGCTTACTGAGAACGGTAAACAGGAATTTCCCATAGCTCCGCCGGAGCATGTCCAGATGCCCATGATAAGATCCGTTGTAGAAGAATTGCAGGGGCTGGGCAAAAGTCCTTCAAAAGGTGATTCCGGGGCACATGTAAACTGGATCATGGATAAAACCCTTGGTAAGCTCAAATAGGGATCCTGCCAATGCGGTGTTCGGTATGAATGGTCGCTTCAATCCCCAGC
>JAZGGT010000345.1:0-19408 GCA_036480555.1 Bacteroidales bacterium
CTTCGTTTTTATTGGTGGTGCCTTTGTATATCTCATTTTCGGCTATTACAACCTGCAACCTTTCATGCTGAATGACATATTATCCTATTTGTGTTATTCGGGATGCCTGATGTTGCTGTTGTTAGTCCGGCATGTGGTACAACATATTACCGGACATATTTTTGATAACCATTCTGTCTTCAGGGAGTACCTTCACCAGATTTTACTGATATACAAGAGCCTTGGAATCTATTTATTAATTCTTGTCATTGGCCTGGCTTATATTCGCGAAGATCTAAGGATATACTTTGTCTACCTGGGAATTATACTCGTGTTTTCCGCCTATTTTCTACGATTATTTAAAGGTGTGAGAATTTTAATGAATAAAGATGTTTTATTATTTTATTTGATTTTATACCTTTGTACCCTTGAAATTTTACCCTTTCTGATCTTATACAGGTTTTTTTCTTTATCGGTATTGAGAGGATAGGTTAAAAAGTGTGAGTTTCATGAAGATTAAGAAAATCCTTGTTTCGCAGCCTGCACCGGAAAACGGTAAATCCCCCTATTTCGAATTAGCTGATAAAAATAATTTGCTTATTGATTTCAGGCCCTTTATTCATGTTGAAGGGATTCCGGCTAAGGAATTCCGGCAACACCGAATTGATATACTGGAACATACTGCTGTAATTTTTACCAGTAAAACTTCCGCTGATCATTTCTTTCGCATTTGCGAAGAAATGCGTGTGACGGTTCCTGACAGCATGAAATATTTCTGTATATCCGAGTCAACTGCATATTATTTGCAGAAATATATAGTTTACCGTAAAAGAAAAATCTTTTTTGGAAACGGTAAATTTTCCGATCTGATGGACCTTATTAATAAGCATCGGGATGAAACTTACCTCGTCCCCCTTTCGGATATCCACAAGGAAGAGATACCGAAAACACTTAAAGAACAAAAGATCAAATACTCAAAGGCCATACTGTACCGTACTGTATGCAGTGACCTCTCAGATCTTTCCCTGATCAATTATGATATGTTGGTATTTTTCAGTCCCTCAGGGATTAAATCTCTGAAACAAAACTTTCCTGATTTTCAGCAAGACAGTATCAAGATCGCTTCTTTCGGTACAACTACAGCCAGTGCTGTTGAAAAAGCCGGTTTCAGACTTGATGTAAAAGCCCCCTTGCCGGAAGCCCCTTCCATGACCATGGCACTTGAACAGTTCATCAAATTATACAACCGGAACGCCAAAAAATAAACCTTTATAACTTATCAGATTATCAGGGTATTTTTGATATGATCACTCTGTAATTATGTCCGGGGAATTTACATTGGGTAAAGAGGAGCGTTTAAAAAGCAACCTGTCCATTCAGGAATTGCTGAAGCATGGCAAAGCAGTATCCAGGTTCCCCCTGAAAATTTATTGGGATTTTACTCCTGATCCCCATCAGAAATATCCGGTCAGGGCTGCCATTAGTGTTCCAAAGCGTAAATTCAGGAGGGCGGTGGACAGGAACCTGATGAAAAGGCGGATCAGGGAGGTTTACCGTTTGAATAAGAATATCCTTTATGAAACGCTGGATCAGCGTCAACAGAAAATCCAGCTGATCATTTTGTTACTTTCGGGCGAATTCATACCTTACGACCAGCTGGAAAAGGGGATGCGTGAGATTCTCGGGCAATTGGTAAACAAACTATCCTGAATTCCGTTATCATACTGCGATGTATCACAGACTGATAATTATTATACTATTCGTATTGCCCGCCGCCGGTAAAGGACAGATCATCCTTGATACCATGTATTTCAATCAAAACTGGGAACAAAGCTCAGAGCAGGAAGCAAATTATTACCGTATTGTCTCTACCGATACCTCCTCAGGAAGTTTTCGTTTCCTTGTGAAGGATTATTATCTCTCCGGACAGGTCCAGATGACAGGGACCTATAATTCCATCCGCCCTGACAACAAAGACGGTCAATTCATTTACTACTATGACAATGGCCAGCAACAGAGGGATTGTTTTTACAGGGAGAATACCCTTAACGGGACTTTCAGGGAATGGTACAAGTCCGGAAAACTAAAGAACGTGCAGGAATACAAAAATGGATTGCTGGATGGTCCTTACAAAACCTGGCGTGAGGATGGCAGCCTGAAACAGGAAGCCCGTTATGTGAAGGGAGAAAAAAGTGGAAATTTCAGAACCTATTATGAAAACGGGCAGCTTACACGTAATGATCTCTATGAGGACGATAAACTGGTAGAGGGATTTTGCTTCACTCCGGATGGTGATCCAACAGAATATTTTCCTTATATAGTGATGCCACGATTTCGGGATGGGCGGACAGGCCTTAGAAAATTCATAGAATTAGAATTAAAATATCCACCTGAAGCTAAAAAAAGCGGAGATGAAGGATACGTGATCATAGTTTTTACCGTGGATGAAGAGGGCAATGTGAAAGATCCTCAGATTGTAAATGGCGACAGGGAATATTTTAATGAAGAAGCGCTCAGGGTGGTAAATCTCTTTCCACTATGGATACCGGGGGAAGTAGACGGAATTCCCAGTCCGGTGCATGTAACCGTTCCGATTGAATTCCGTCTCCGTTGATTACTTCCGGTTACTTAAAGGTGTTTTATTGCCGGATTTCAATTTCCCCATTATTATGAAACGAATTTGATTTTTAAACGAATGAAATCCATTTTAATGACTGTTCTTTACAGAACGATAATTGTTGCCTTCCTGTTCAGCCTTCTTTCCTGCCAGCAACAAACGCCTCAAGCTCCAACCATTGATCCGGGATTTACTTCATACATAGCAGCATTTACTGCTGGTCATTTAAGCCGGCAGGATGGGATCAGGATCCGGCTTACTGAAGCATTCCCTGACCAGGTTGACATGTCCGAACCCATTGAGGGTAAATTGTTTGAAATATCTCCTTCCATTAAAGGATCAGCTTACTGGATTGATGAGCAAACAATAGAATTCAGGCCTGATGAAGATATGAAATCCGGAACCACATACAAGGTGGATTTTGCGCTTGAGAAAATCATGGATGTGCCGGGTAATCTGAAAACATTTTCATTTGAATTTCAGACCATTGTGCAAAATTTTGATGTGATTCTTGAGTCCCAGCAAACCTATGAACCCGGAAATCTTCAATGGCTGCAATATACCGGAACCCTGAAGACGGCAGATTTCCAGGAGGAGACCGGTCTGATGGAATTGCTGACAGCATCACAGGATGGAAAATCATTGGGCATATCGTGGGATCCGGATCCAGATGGCAGGGAACACCGTTTCAGGATTGACAGTGTTCAAAGAAAGGAAAAGGCAGGGAAGGTCCTCATTGCATGGAATGGAAAATCAATTGGCGTTAAGCGTAAAGGAGATATGGAGGTCGTCTTACCTGCCCTTGGCGAATTTACATTAATGGAAGTTTCTGTTATTCAGCAACCTGAGCAATATATACTTCTAAGATTCTCTGACCCCCTTCAGGAAAAACAATACCTGAATGGATTGATTACCCTAGACAATGGAACAGATCTTTCATTCATTGTTGAGAACAATGATATACGTGCATATCCGGCAGTCCGGCAGATCGGTAATCTAAAAGTCATGGTTTCTTCCGGGATCAGGAATATCCTGGATTATAAATTGTCAGCCGGGAACGAATACCAGGTAAGCTTTGATGAGGTCAAACCAGCCGTGCGGTTGCTGGGCAAGGGTGTGATTCTTCCATCTTCCGACGGATTGATCATGCCTTTTGAGGCAGTGAACCTGAAAGCCATTGAAGTACGTGTTATTCGTATTTACGAGAAAAATCTCAGCCAGTTCCTGCAGGTCAATCACCTTGATGGTGATTACCAGTTAAAGCGTGTTGGCAGGTTGATCTTAAGGAAAACCATTCATCTAAATACTGGTTCTACAGTGGACTTTGGAAATTGGAATGCCTTTTCACTGGATCTTTCATCTCTTATCCAGGCTGAACCAGGAGCTATTTACCGGATTGAGCTCGGATTCAGGAAACAACACTCACTGTATCCCTGTGATGATAATTCCACGGAACCATCTGATCTGTTTGAGCTTCAAGATTATAATGATGAACAGTGGGAAAAAGAACTAAGCTACTGGGATTCTTACGAAGATTATTATTACGAAGGAGACTACTACTATTATAACTGGGAGGAAAGGGAAGATCCCTGCTCGGATAGCTATTTTGGAAAACATCGGTCAGTTGCCCGTAACATCCTTGCCTCTGATCTTGGGATCATTGCAAAGGCTGGCACTGATCATTCTCTGACCGTTGCTGTAACAGATCTTGTCTCATCGCTGCCTCTTTCCGGAGTCGAGGTAGATATATTAAACTTCCAGCAGCAGGTCATCGGAAGTACCCGGACCGATGATAAAGGCATAGCCAAAATCAATCTCGAAAACAAACCTTTCCTGCTGATTGCCCGGCAAAACAAGCAACGGGGTTACCTCCGGCTTGACGATGGTTCCTCCTTATCGCTCAGCCGTTTTGATGCCTCAGGGAACATTGTTCAAAAGGGTGTTAAAGTATTTATTTATGGTGAAAGGGGTGTTTGGCGTCCGGGAGATACCCTTTACCTGAACCTTATGCTTGAGGACAGTCAGGACTTGCTGCCTGATAACCATCCAGTGACCCTTGAGCTGCTAAATCCCCATGGCCAGACTGTCAACAGGATGATACGGAACAGTGGCAGTCATGGATTCTATTCCTTCACTATGGCAACACACCCGGATGCACCCACGGGTAACTGGATGGCCCGGATCAGGATCGGCGGCCTGGTTTTTACAAAATGGCTCAGGATTGAAACCGTAAAACCCAACCGGCTTAAAATCAATCTTGATTTTGGGAAAGACCGCATATCTGTTACAGATCCAGAGATCAGGGGCAGACTTGAGGCAAACTGGCTGCACGGTGCTGTTGCACGAAACCTGAAAACACATGTTTCGGTAGTTCTGACAGAGATGAAAACCAGATTCCAGCGTTTCCCGGATTTTGATTTTGATGATCCTGTGAAAAGCTTCTATGCTGAAGAACAAATTTTGTTTGACGGAAGAACAGATGAGAATGGCAAGGCCATTTTCATGACATCCCTCCAAACCGCGGATGCATCCCCGGGCATGTTACGGGCCGGGTTTGTTTCAAGGGTATTCGAAGAGAGCGGTGATTTCAGTATTGACCGTTTTTCTATCCCCTATTCACCCTATGAAAGTTACGTAGGTATTAAAACACCCCCTGGAGACAAGGCCCGGGGAATGCTTTTGACCGATACTTTACACACAATAAACGTGGTCACCCTTGATCCGGATGGCAATGCTGTTTCACGCAGGAACCTTGATGTAAGTATTTACAAGATTAACTGGCGTTGGTGGTGGGATGCAGGGCCTGATAATCTTGCCTCCTATATTGGCAATACTGAACATCAGCCTATATTTAACACCAGTGTAAATACCCATAACGGGGAAGGAAGTTTTCAGTTCCGTATTGATTATCCTGAATGGGGGAGATATCTGTTAAGGGTGGTAGATCCTTTGAGTGGACATGCTTGCGGGAAGATCGTTTACATAGATTGGCCTGGTTGGGCCGGCAGGGGGCAAAGAGAGCATCCGGGCGGAGCTGCCATGCTGAGTTTCAGTGCAGACAAAACCTCCTACCAGGCGGGTGAATTTGCCAGTATTACCTTCCCCTCATCCGGACATGGCAGGGCACTCGTCAGCATTGAAAACGGTACAAGGGTACTTGATGCATACTGGGTGGAAGTTAGTGAAACCGAAACCATGTTTAACTTTAAAGTAACGCCTGAAATGGCTCCTAATATATATGTTAACTTAACACTTGTACAAGCACATTCACAAATAAAAAATGACCTGCCCATTCGCTTGTATGGGGTGATCCCGATATTGGTTGAAGATCCGTCAACCAGACTGCATCCTGTGATTGAGATGCCAGATGTTTTAAGGCCTGAAGAAGAAGTCAGTATACAAATCAGTGAGAGTAATGGAATAGCATGTAGCTATACCCTGGCCATTGTTGATGAAGGCTTGCTGGACCTGACGCGATTTTCCACACCCCATCCCTGGGATCATTTCTATGCCAGGGAGGCCCTGGGTGTAAAAACCTGGGATATATATAATGCTGTGCTAGGAGCCTATGGAGGTAAAATAGAGCAAATGTTTGGCATTGGGGGCGGTTTCGAGGAAGATGCGGGACAGGAGTCACAAAGTCGCGCCAACCGTTTCAAGCCCATGGTTAAATTCATCGGCCCTGTTTCACTAAAGCAGAGTGAAAAACAATCACATGTTATAAGTATCCCAAATTATACAGGTTCTGTAAGAACCATGGTAATTGCCGGCAACCAGTTTGCATACGGTGCTGCAGAGAAGACTGTTCCTGTCAAAAAGCCCCTGATGATACTCGCCACCCTTCCCAGGGTACTTGGCCCAGGTGAGGAAGTCAAGCTTCCGGTTACTGTTTTTGCCCTGGAGGAAAATATCAAAGAGGTTACTGTCAGGCTTGAGGCGAATGAGTTTTTCAACCTGCAGGATAAACATGAGCAACAACTCATATTCAATCAGACGGGTGATCAACAATGTACATTTGGATTGAAGGTCAGGGATGTACTGGGTATAGGAAAAGTAAAAGTAATTGCAATAAGTGGCTCTGAAACTGCTTCTTATGATATAGAACTGGATATAAGGAACCCCAATCCCCCAATTACGGAATTCATTGATGAGGTAATTGAACCCGGCCAAACACTCATCCGGGATTATACCCTTCCCGGAATGCCGGGAACCAATACAGCAGCCCTGGAGGTATCTTCCATTCCTCCCATTGATTTTGGACGGAGGCTTAAATACCTGCTAACTTATCCTCACGGATGCATTGAACAAACAACCTCTGCTGCATTTCCTCAACTTTTCCTCGGGGACATAACGGAATTAAACAATGCAGCCAGATCAAAAACAGAAGTCAATGTAAAGGCCGCCATCAAGCGAATTCAGTCCTTCCATCTTCCTTCAGGTGGTTTCGCATACTGGCCTAATTCAGGGGAAGAAAATTCCTGGTCAACATCCTACGCCGGACACTTTCTCCTGGAAGCTGAATCCAAAGGCTATGGATTGCCTGTAAACTTCAAAAAGCCATGGGTGAGATACCAGCGCAAAGAGGCCAGACGATGGAAAATGTCAGGAGACAAATACAGGATGGATGACCTGGTGCAGTCATATCGTTTATATACGCTTGCACTTGCGGGAGAGCCTGAGCTGGGTGCCATGAACAGGCTACGCGAAATGGAAACCATTTCCATCCAGGCCCGGTGGCGACTGGCAGCGGCATATGCCCTGGCAGGTCAGTCAGCATCGGCCAACATGCTGATTGCACAGGGGATGCCTGAAATCCCAGAATACTCAGGATTTAACTACAGCTATGGCTCACGGGAAAGGGATTGGGCCATGATACTGGAAACACTTGCACTACTTGATAAACGTTCTGAGGGCATATTCCTTGCCAGGAAAATATCTGATGAATTGCGTAGCAGGCGCTGGATGAGCACACAGACAACGGCATATTGCCTCCTTGCCATGTCAAAATTTGCAGGCAGTGATGCAAGCTCAAGGGAATTAAAATTTACCTATCAGTTTGATGACGGCAAGAAAACAACTGCAAATACTAAAGTGTCCGTTGTGCAGGTGGACCTCGACACAGGAACCAGTTCTGGCGGAAAGATTACAGTAGATAACAAGGGCGAGGGTGTGATATTTGTCAGGCTTACCATGGAAGGAATACCAAAAGCAGGAAAAGAAACCGCTGCCCGGCACAACCTTAACCTTTCTGTGAGATATACTGACATGGCAGGGAATCCGTTCGATATTACACGACTCATTCAGGGAACTGATTTTCTGGCTCATGTCACCATTACCAATCCTTTTGGAGTCCATATTTATAAAGACATGGCCCTCTCTCAGATCTTTCCCTCAGGATGGGAGATCCACAATACCCGCATGGATGACTTTAGGTCTGTTCATGCTGCGGACCATCCATCCTACCAGGACATCCGTGATGACCGCGTATATACTTACTTTGATCTCAAACGAAATGGTACCAATACCTATGTTATACAGTTGAATGCCGCCTATCTTGGAAAGTATTATCTTCCCGCAGTGTATTGTGAGGCCATGTATGATGAAGGTGTTAATGCCAGCACGGCAGGCAGGTGGGTCCACGTGATTCAATAATCAACTTGGTCCCGTGTATGAGAGGACAATTAAGATTATTCATCTGGGCCTTGGCCCTCTTCCTGATCCTTTCAGGATTATTCTGGCTTTGCCTTCCCCGCCCCCTCTTTAATGATCCTTACAGTACCGTTTTACTCGACAGATATGGGGAGCTGCTCGGGGCACGAATTGCAGATGATGGACAATGGAGGTTTCCACCTGTGGATTCCCTTCCGGAAAAATATAAAAAAGCAGCCATCCTGTTTGAAGACCGTTTCTTTTATTATCATCCCGGGGTCAATCCTCTCTCCCTGCTCAGGGCCCTGCTGCAGAACCTTAAAAAGGGTGAAATTGTCAGTGGTGGCAGCACACTAACCATGCAGGTAATCCGCCTTGCCAGGAAGGGGAAGTCCCGCACCATACCTGAAAAAATCATAGAAATAGTATTGGCTACCCGGCTGGAATTGACCGGGTCAAAAGAGGATATTCTCTGTCTGTATGCCTCACATGCACCTTTCGGTGGAAATGTAGTAGGTATTGATGCTGCTTCATGGCGATACTATGGTCGCCCTCCTGAACAGCTTTCCTGGGCTGAAACTGCCACACTTGCCGTTTTACCGAATGCCCCTTCACTGATCCATCCCGGAAAAAACCGTTCATTGCTGATCCAAAAACGAAACTTGCTGCTGGAAAAACTGGAGAGAAAAGGATTGCTTGACTCACTTGATTGTGAACTGTCAAAGCTTGAAGCATTACCTGAAAAACCATTCCCGCTCCCTTCCAATACACCTCATTTAATGGACAGGGTATATACTCAAAACCGTGGCTCAAAGGTACGTTCAAGTCTCGATGCTTCACTGCAACAGCGAGTAAACCTGATCATAGAAGAACACCATAAGCAGCTCAAGCACAACAACATACATAATGCCTGCTGCCTGGTCCTTGATACCCGTACCGGTGAGGTTATGGCCTATGTCGGTAATACCCACAATCCGGGCCGTCCGGAATTTGGTGGTGATGTCGATATTATTAATGCTCCACGCAGTACAGGTAGTATTCTTAAACCTATTTTGTACTGCATGATGCTGGAAGAAGGAGAGATCCTGCCAGGCACACTGGTTCCGGACATCCCGACACAATATACAGGTTACTCACCTAAAAACTTTACATTGACCTATGATGGCGCAGTTCCTGCCCGCCGTGCACTGTCCAGGTCCCTTAATATTCCAGCCGTCAGGATGCTTCAAACCCATGGATTCGAAAGATTTTATTACCAGTTGGAGGAACTGGGCATTCATACCCTGAGCTACCCGGCATCCCATTATGGGCTATCACTGATCCTCGGGGGTGCTGAAGGCAGTTTATGGGAGATTACCGGGGTGTATGCGTCCATGGGCAGGGTGCTTGATCGTTACAACCAGTCAGGGCAGTATCTTTCCGATGACATTCATCCACCTGTTTACGCTTATCATGATAAGCCAATTGAGCATGTAAATGAGGGTTCAGCAGAGAATATTCATTCATTCAGTGCTGCTTCTTTATGGCTGACTTTCCAGTCCCTGCTCGATGTCAACCGCCCCTACTCACAGGCTGGCTGGAAAAGCTTTTCTTCAAGCGGTAAAATCGCCTGGAAGACCGGTACCAGTTTTGGTTTTCGTGATGGATGGGCCATTGGAACTTCGCCTGCCTTTACCATTGGAGTCTGGGTTGGGAATGCCGATGGGGAAGGCCGGCCCGGTCTGACCGGAATAGCTGTTGCTGCCCCTGTTCTGTTTGATGTTTTTAATACCCTTCCACGAAACAACTGGTTCCAGTCCCCTGTGAATGAGCTTTATCCGGTTGCCGTCTGCAACAAAAGCGGACATCTTCCCGGACCTTTTTGTCCCTCCATAGATACCATATACGTGCCTGCCAGGGGAAGGGCTTCTGCGCCCTGTCCCTATCACAGGATAATTCATCTTTCCCCCGATGGAATGTACCGGGTGAATAGTGATTGTCGAGCTATTTCAGGCATGAGGCATGAATCCTGGTTTGTCTTGCCTCCGGCACAGGAGTGGTATTACCGGGCTAAAAACCCCGATTACCGCATCCTCCCACAAATACATCCCGACTGTAAACCTATGGATGACATCGAATTCATGGAGATGATCTATCCCCGGCATTCCGCCAGGATATATGTGCCACGTGAAATGGATGGATCAAAGGGCGAGATTATTCTTGAGGCTGCTCATCGTCATCCCTCATCGCTGATCTACTGGCATCTTAACGAAACATTCATAGGGACCACCAGGTATATTCATAAGCTGGGGATTACGCCCAAAAAAGGCAATTATCTGTTAACAATTGTTGATGAAAACGGATACACCCTTGTTCATCGGTTTGAAATTATTGACCTGTAAAATTCAAGTGATTAATCATGACTTTCAGAAAATGTAAAAAAAAGTTAAAAAGCCTGTGATTTAAACCTTTTGATCCTTTTATCCGTTAATATCTATTATATTTGAGCCCTCATTAAATGAATCCTTGGAATATGAGTAGAAAGAGAATGAACAGGAAAGTAATGGTTATCGCAGGAATCGCATTAATTACAGTCAGTTCTCTGTTTTTTATTGCTTCCTCCAATGATGATTTCAAGCTTGTCAAAAGCCTGGAGATTTATTATTCCCTTTTCCGGGAATTAAACCTGTTTTATGTGGATGAAACAAACCCTGAAAAACTGGTTGAAAACAGTATCAAGGGTATGCTGAAGGAACTGGACCCCTACACAACCTATATTCCGGAATCTGATCGTGAAAATTTCAATTTTATGACGACCGGACAATATGGTGGTATCGGATCCCTTATTCGCAGAAGTGGAGAATATGCAATAATAGCTGAACCTTATGAAGGATTTCCTGCCAGTAAGGCCGGATTAAAAGCTGGCGACACAATCATCTCCATCGATGGTAAGCCAATGATTAACCTTGAAATCAGTAAAATCAGTGATCACTTAAAAGGGAAACCCAATACAACGCTGGAAATGGTCATACGCAGGTACAGCCATCCTGCACCCATAAAGAAATCTCTTGTCCGGGAGAAAATAACCATCAGTAATGTACCCTATTATGGTATGTTAGATGATCATGTAGGTTATATTCGTCTTGCCAATTTCACCACAGGGGCTGGCCTGGAAACAAAATCAGCCCTGCTGGAACTTAAGAAAAATCCGGGATTTGAAGCTGTAGTGCTTGACCTCAGGGACAATCCTGGTGGTCTCCTGATCGAAGCCGTGGATGTAGCCAACCTGTTTGTCCGGCAGGGACAGGAAATCGTCAGCACCAGGGGAAGGGTAAAACAATGGGACCAGGTATACCGCACACGTTTCATGCCGGTTGATACGTCTATACATGTTGCAGTGCTTGTCAGCCGTGGATCGGCATCAGCCTCAGAAATTGTAGCTGGTTCTCTGCAGGATCTTGACCGGGCCGTCATCATCGGACAGCGCACCTTTGGAAAAGGCCTGGTACAAACAACCCGTGAATTGAGTTATAATACACGGCTGAAAGTTACTACTGCTAAATACTATATTCCTTCCGGGCGTTGTATACAGGCCCTGGATTATACACATCGTAATGAAGACGGGAGTGTCGGAACCATTCCTGATTCACTAATTACTGAATATCAAACAGATAACGGCAGGAAAGTATACGATGGCGGAGGGATTCAACCCGATTTCACAATCGAAGCCCAAACACTCAGTCAGGTAGCCATAGCGCTGCTGACTCAATCCCTGATTTTTGATTATGCAACTATTTTTTCCGCCCGTTACGATAGTATTTCAAGTATTGAAGAATTTGAGATTACTGATTACATATATGATAATTTCCGCGCATATATAGCCTCGCGTGATTTTACCTACAATACAAGAAGCGAAGAATCACTGAAAAAACTCATAGAAACAGCCAGGCGAGAAAAATATTATGATATGGCTGATGAGGAATTTTCATCTCTTGAACAAAAGCTGGCTCATGATAATGAAAAGGATCTCAATAATTTCAGTGAAGAAATTAAACAATTATTAAAAGAAGAAATTGCTGTCAGATACTATTATCAGAGGGGCCGTATGCAGGCGATACTTGAAAAAGATACAGGGATAGATAAGGCAGTCGAGGTATTAGGTCAACCCAATCTTTATCAAATGACCCTGGGTGAAAAATCCGCCGGTATTGAAGCCAGGAGTCCCGCACTCCATCATCCGGAATAATTATCTCAGCCACCAGGAATAGGGGGGATCAGGGCAATCTTGTCCCCTTCTTTTATACCCGCATCTTCATGTACAATCACTCCATTCAGTGAAATCACATAACTCAGTTCACTGAATCCATCATACTTTACAGCCAGCATCTCCCTGATCTCATATAAAGATTTCACACCAGAAAAAGGTTCTTTTGTCTTACCGGCCTTATCGGCAAGAATTCCCGTATACAATATAGTTACTTCCATATATTTAGTGATAAGATTATTGCTAGTGAGCCTCCAGCCAGTTGTCTCCGATACCAAACTCAACAAGTAAAGGAACGGACAAGGAATAGGCTTTTTCCATCTCCCGGATAACCATTTGTTTTACCTCATCCAATTCTTTATTAAAAACATCAAAAACCAATTCATCATGGACCTGTAAAATCATTTTTGTCCTGTAATTATTCTTAAGCAGGATCTCCTGTATTCTGATCATGGCAATTTTTATGATGTCAGCGGCAGAACCTTGAATGGGAGCATTGATGGCATTTCGTTCTGCAAATCCCCTTACAACGGCATTCCGTGATAAAATATCACGCAGGTATCTTCTTCGTCCCAGCATGGTTTCAACATAACCCTTTTCCCTGGCGGTCTGTATCATTTCATCCATGTATTCCCTAACCCTTGCATAGGTATTGAAATAGCTGTCAATCAGCTGCTTTGCATCAGTTCGGGGGATGTTCATCCGCTGTGCGAGTCCAAATGCCGAAATTCCATAAATAATGCCGAAGTTTGCTGTTTTAGCCTTTCCCCGTTGTTCTTTTGTGACTTGTTCAGGAGGTACTTCAAATATCTTCGAGGCTGTGGCAGTATGTATGTCCTCCCCATTTTGAAACGCATCAATCATAAGCGGATCCTGACTCATATGAGCCATAAGGCGGAGTTCAATCTGGCTATAATCTGCTGAGAGTAAAACATTCTCATCACTCCTGGGAATAAATGATTTCCTGATCTCCCTCCCTTTTTCTTCCCTAATCGGAATATTTTGCAGATTAGGATTATTGGAGCTGAGCCTGCCAGTTGCTGCAACGGCCTGATTATATGAGGTATGTATAAATCCTGTGCGGGGATTAATCATTTTTGGCAGGGCTTCAACATAGGTGGAGAGCAGCTTCTTCAAGGATCTGAATTCAAGCACTTTCCCAACAACAGGATGCTTATCTGTCAGCCGTACCAGCACTTCTTCACCCGTAGAGTATTGCTTTGTTTTGGTTTTCTTGGCATCGGAACTGATTTTCAATTTATCAAAAAGGATCCCTCCCAGTTGCTTGGGCGAAGAAATATTAAATTCCTCACCCGATAATTCGTATATGGAATCTCTTAGTTCCAGAAGTGCTGTTTCGAGTTCCACTGCAAATTGTCTCAAAGCCTCCTTATCGAGCTTAACACCATTTTCTTCCATGGCACAGAGAACACTGATCAAAGGAAATTCTATTTCTTCTGCCAAACTGTTAAAACCATTTTGTTTCAGCTCATCTTTCAATATATGGTATAATTGCCAGGTAACATCCGTGTCTTCACAGGCATAATCTACCAGCCTTTCAAGGGGTACATCTCTCATATTTCCCTGCTGGCTGCCTTTTTTACCAATCAGTTCTTCAGTGTGAATAGTCCGGTAATCCAGGTAAACTTCTGCGAGAGAGTCAAGGTTATGCCTTTGCTCAGGCTGTAGCAGGTAATGTGCGATCATTGTATCGAACACAGGACCATTAAGCTTAATGCCATAATTTCGCATTACCTGCATATCATACTTAAGGTTCTGGCCTATTATCAAAGAATTATCATTCTCCAGAGCATTGCGGAATTTTTCTACTACTTCCACTGCATTTTCTCTTTTTCCCGGGACAGGCACATACCATCCCTGGTTCCTATTCCAGGAAAATGCCATCCCAACCAGTTCGGTATTTATGGCATTTATGCTCGTTGTTTCAGTATCAAAACAGAAGGCCGGTTGTTTTATTAACTCATCAATTAAGTTTGCGATAAGTGCCGGGTTATCAGCACAACTATATGTATGTTCAATATCCTTCAGTGTTTTTAAATTGGAAATTGTGCCAGTTTCTGATCCCGGCTCCTGGAATAGCAATCCCTGTTCAATGCCTGAAGGTTCTTTTTTGTCAGTAATGGTAGATAATACTCTTGTAGCCAGTGTTTTAAACTCTAATTCCCGAAACAAATTGATAAGTTCCTCCTTTTTAGCTCCTTCAAATAATAATTTATTTTCATCAAATTCAACAGGAACATCAAGCCTTATGGTGGCAAGATCCTTTGACAATTCTATCTGTTCCTTATTCTGCAGGATACTCTCCTGCACCCGCCCCTTCAAATCATCAGTATGTTCGAAAAGGTTTTCAATAGTTTGGTATAAAGAGATCAATTTTTTAGCAGTCTTTTCTCCTATCCCGGGAGCACCGGGTATATTGTCAGAACTGTCTCCCCATAATGCCAGTACATCAATGACCTGCCTGGGATCCTGAACCTGAAATGTTTCTTTTACTTCCTGCGTTCCAATGACTTCTGATTCTTTTCCGGACCTTCTTGGTTTGTACATGAATACCTTGTCCGTAACCAACTGGGCAAAATCTTTATCCGGGGTCATCATATAAACATCAAATCCTTTATCCCTGGCTTTCCAGGCCATGGTTCCTATGACATCATCAGCCTCATATCCCTGAATTTCAATCACAGGAATATTAAATGCTTCAATTATTTTTTTTATCCATGGTACAGATTGCTTAATCTCTTCCGGGGTGGCTTCCCTGTTCGCTTTATATGCTGGATATTTTGTGTGCCTGAATGTTGGTCCTGGGGGATCAAAAACCACAGCGATATGTGAAGGAGATTCTGTTCTTAATATCTCATCCAGGGTAGCTGTGAATCCGTATATGGCAGATGTATTCAATCCTTTTGAATTGATTATCTGAGCCCGGATAAAAGCATAATATGCCCTGAATATCAGCGCATAAGCGTCTAAAAGAAAGAGCTTTTTCTGTTTCATATGGAAAGATAAGAAAAACCTGCGTTACTAACACAGATGGTATCTATTGATTCTCAGCTGCAAACCATTCTGCATATGATGTGGCTGTTTCCACCAGGCGGAGACTGAAAAGAGAGACATGAGCCGGCAGCCTGGTCCGGATTCTTTCTGCCATATCAATAACCAGGTTTTCACAGGTCGGCTGGTAATCAACGACATAGAACTTTTCAAACATTTGTTCTACTCGTTCTATATCAGGCTGGCTGGCCCTTGAACTGATGACCACAGAATGATCAAAAAAACTCACAACGCATTGATTAACAATCTTTTTCAATTCAGAAAAATCAATCACCATTCCGAGTTTTGTATTATTTATATCCTTGCTCGGCTGACCGTAAACAGTTACATATAATTGATAGGAATGGCCGTGAATATTCCTGCATGGTCCATCATAATTCCACAGAGCATGGGCCATTTCAAAAGTAAAACTCTTTGTAACCCTGATATTTGCCATCTAATCTAAATACAAGCACACTGGCTTACACAATCTACAATGCTGCTGAAATTATTGTGCTTTAGGAAATAATAGGTATTCTTCCCTTCTCTCTTCGAAGACAGAACACCTTTGTCCTTCAGAATTCCAAGATGGTGGGAAGTGGTTGATTGTTCAATTTTTAATAACTCATGTATTTCCGTAACAGTCAATTTTTTACCGTTGTCAAGATAATTCAAAATGGCAATTCTCATTGGGTGAGCAATAGCCTTTAGCATATTTGCGGCTTTTTCCAGTTCTTCGGGACTCAGCTTATCGAATTTCATATCAACCGTATTTAGTATTATTTACAGATGCAAATATATAAATATCTAATCCCAATTGTATGATAAAATTCAAATTTTCACCCCATCTATATTTAAATCAGAGATTTAGAATCTTTCTAGCTAAATACTCAGCCGTTTAAACCATTTTATTCCTATTTTTGCCTCTTTACCAATCAGCCCTTTGCGGATGTCGCTCCTCAATGAAATCCGAAAACCGATTCAACCCGAAATGCAACAATTCGAAAAGCATTTTCGTGATTCCATGAAAAGTAATATTCCGCTTCTAAACATTATCACGAACTACCTGCTTAGGCGAAAAGGGAAGCAGATTAGACCCATGTTCGTTTTCCTGACAGCCGGACTTTGCGGGGATATCACTCCCTCTTCTTATAACGCTGCCAGCCTTATAGAATTACTTCATTCTGCCTCATTAATTCATGACGATGTGGTTGATGAATCTTATGAACGCAGAGGTTTTTTCTCTATCAATGCCTTGTGGAAATCAAAAGTTTCAGTGTTGCTAGGGGATTATCTTCTGGCCAAGGGTTTATTATTATCCGTAAAAGAAAAAGAACATGAATTACTAAGACTTGTTTCGGATGCAGTCAGAGAAATGAGCGAAGGAGAGCTGATGCAAATACAAAAATCAAGAAAACTGAATATTACAAAAGAGGAATATTTCGAAATCATAAGGAAGAAAACAGCAGCCCTCATAGCGGCCTGCACTGCCTGTGGAGCCTGGTCTGCTTCTCAGGACAATGAGCTTACCGAAAAATTCAGGGTTTTTGGCGAAAAAGTTGGGATGGCATTTCAAATAAAGGATGACTTATTTGATTATCAGCAAAAAGGATTTATCGGAAAACCTACCGGGAATGATATCAAAGAAAAAAAATTTACTCTCCCCCTGATTCATGCCCTCGAAGTTTGTCCTGAGAAAGAACGAAAACATATTATCAGGATAATACGCAGGCATAATAATAATGCCAGTAAAGTACAGGAGGTAATAGCTTTTGCACGCTCGTACGAGGGGTTAGAATACAGTGAAAAGCTAATGCTGGATTATCGTGATGAAGCCATAGGAATCTTAGCCGAGATGCCTGATAATCAACACAGTAAGTCTCTTCAGGATCTGGTAAATTATGTGGTCGTCCGGAAGAAATAGGACGGTGCATCCAGTTCAAAATCACTCGCTATTTTCCTTGAAATAATTGATCAAGATGGTGGCCTTTCCTGCACCAATTAGTTTTTTCAGCGATTCAAACCCTGCATTCCTTATCCCATCCACAGAATTATAATTAAACAAAAGCCGCTGCTTTGTCTGCTCCCCGATTCCCTTTATTGTATCCAGCTCCGAATGTGTCATTGAGCGGCTGCGAACATCGCGATGAAATGCAATGCCAAACCTGTGAGCTTCGTTCCTGAGCTGCTGTATGATCTTTAGCGTTTCAGAATTTTTATCTATGTACAATGGGACCTTATCCCCGGGGAAATATAATTCTTCCAGTTTTTTGGCTACCCCGATGATCGCCATTTTCCCACGAAGGTTTAGTTTATCAAGACTTTTAACGGCAGCGTTCAACTGCCCTTTCCCGCCATCAATTACAATTAACTGAGGAAGGGCCTGATTTTCGTCTAGCAATCGTTTGTAACGCCTGAAAATGATTTCCTCCATTGATGCAAAATCATCTGGACCATGTACGGTTTTCACATGGTAATGCCTGTACTCTTTCTTACTGGGTTTAGCATTTCGAAAGACAACACACGCAGCTACCGGATCAGTTCCCTGCAAATTTGAATTATCAAAGCATTCAATATGTTTTGGTTGTACCTTCAACCGCAGGTCTTCTTTCATGGCTTCAAGGATCCTAGCAGTCCTGTTTTCTGTCTTTGATTGTACTATTTTTCTGTTACGTTCCAATTGATAATACTTGGCATTTCTTTCACTGAGCTCCAGAAGATGTTTCTTGTCACCTTTAACCGGTACAACAAACTTTAAGTCCCCGAGCAGTAGTTCTAACCTTAATGGGACAATTATCTCACGGGCATCACTACTGATCTTTTGCCGTATATCAATAATCGCCAGGGATAAAAGATCCAGTGTAGATTCATCAAGTTTCTTTTTTAACTCTACAGTATGTGCCTGAACAATTGCTCCGCTGACTACCTTCAGATAGTTTACAAAAGCAAAACCCTCTTCTTCTACTATCGAGAAAACATCAACATTATTTATCTTTTGATTTACGATTGTAGATTTGCTCCTATACTTGTCCAGTATCTTAATTTTTGATTTTATCAATTGCGCCTCTTCAAACTTGTAATCATCCGAATAATTATTCATTGAATTTTTAAGCTGTGTTGATACCTGTTTTATGTTTCCCCTTAAAATCTGGTGGATCTGTTTCACATATTCATTATAATCCTCCTGTTTCTCTAAATCTATGCAGGGAGCCTTACAATTTCCCATATGATATTCCAAACAAACCTTATACTTTCTTCTTTCTATATTCTCCCTGTCCAGGTTCAATTTACATGTCCTTAAAGGGAACAATTGCCGAATCATCTCAAGAAGTGTTTTGACCATTACTACAGAAGTATACGGTCCGTAATATACAGAGCCATCTTGTATTAAACTACGAGTGTAGAAAATTCTTGGAAACGGCTCATTCTTAACACAAATCCACGGAAAGGTTTTGTCATCCTTTAACATGACATTGTACCTGGGCTGATGCTTTTTTACAAGGTTATTCTCCAGCAACAATGCATCAGACTCGTTTGATACGACAATATGCCTGATGCTGGCAATTTTTTTCACCAGCATCTGTATTTTAAAATTACTTTTATTTGATTTAGTGAAATAGGAGGATACTCTTTTCTTCAGATCCCGTGCCTTTCCTATGTACAGATAATTTCCATGCTTATCAAAATACTGGTAAACACCGGGTTTGTCAGGAAGTACTTCAATTATCGATTTTAGGTAATCAGATCGCTCATTTTCCAGCGACTTACTCATAATATCTTTTATTACATACAGGCTTTTTATCCTGGCATTGTGTACTCAATAACTTACTCTCCTTCAAACTGAACAATTGAATAAACGATTCTATCCT
>JAZGGT010000346.1:0-5012 GCA_036480555.1 Bacteroidales bacterium
AGTTTTAATTTTTAACCTCTCCAGGGCCTTGTCCTGTCCAGACTGCCATTCAATACATCGGCTATGATATTGGCATCCTCCACGATCTGCCAGTCGAACATGCCCACACAGGTGAAGTCCGCACCACTGTTAAAGGCATATTTAAATCCCTCCTCCGGTGTAATGGCACCTGCTCCCAGTACCTTATAAGCGATCCAGGGCTTCTCTACTTCATTCATATACTCTACAGTCTGCTGTGGGGTGACAGACCAGATGTTATCGTTGGTGTCCGCTCCATATTCAGGTTCGACAATCTTTTTTGTATCAGGGACCCAGCTGGGGTCTTCGATCAACCTGGGACCGGCGGTCCAGTAATTACCGCTGTTCAATGTCTTCATGAAGAAATCAGGCTCCAGGCCATGTTTTTCACTTTCCATGACTACCCTGATGTCATGTGCGGCCAATCCATGGATCAAATGATCATATTTCTTCATATACTCAAGCGATTTCATGATCTGGGAGAGATTGTCCTGCCTGACATAATTATCACATACACCACCATGAAGGTAGATCCCGATAGCCCCGTTTGCCACCGCAGCATCAAAGTCTGATTTAAGATCGTCATCTGTAACCTTACACTGGGCTATCCATTGCATCTTGCCATCCCTTTTGCGGTATTTTTCCAGGACCCTCAGGGTATTGTTATCCACCCTTACGATCATGGCATTGATACCGACGGCTTCACAGAGCTTAAAAGTTTCCAGCACTTTCTCATCACTGAAGTAACTCTGGACAAGCTGTGATACGTAGATCAGGTCTCGCGAATGCGCATATCCGCTGATCAGGTTCCCCCCACAGATCAGGCGGCTGATCTCATACCCCTTAATTTTACCGGTAGGCACCTTTTGTTTCAAATCTTCCAGGGTGGCAAACTGGGCCCTGCCAGTAGCTCCTGATATGGCATCTACCCTGCTTGGCTGGCTGACCAGGGAAGTTTCTTCAAAACTTTCCCACTTTTTCTTTTTCATGGCTACCCAGGCAAATCCCCCTATAAATGGCAGGGCTATCAGATCCTTTAATAATTCACGACGTTCCAGGCTGGTGACTTCTGAACTTTCTTCCACCTTATCTGCTGGTACACGATTCCTGATCCTGGAAAATAACCTGTCGATGCTCCAGAAAAAACTTCGGGGCAAAAACATGAACAGTATCAGCACAGCCATTTCGATCAGCTGCTTGTTGACGATAAGGTAATGACCCTCGCCTGTTGTCTCACTGAGATAACCTATGAAAGGCGGATTTGCGATATAATAGAGCAGGATCAGAAAAGTCCCGACGATGCTGGCGGGCCTTGTGAAAAGTCCCAATAACAAACAAATACCCACCGCAATCAGCCCGATAATATTCAACAAATCAATAACTTGCAGCAGTCCGGGATTCTCTGCTATGCTATGAAACACACCGGAGAACAACCATTGTGATCCCATTAAATAACCTGCCGAAGACCATGGAGAAAATAATTTAGCCAGGCCTTCGTATAAAAAATGCCACCCGATCAATATTCGAACCAGGGTGAAAATAGTCTGAACAACATTCTGATACCTGTTCACCGAATGTGTAGCCATGATATTGGTTTTTTTTGGAGCGATGCAAGGTCAAAATAGTCAATAATTCTCAAACAGGAAAATTTGATTATTCGATATCCTAAAAAAGGTGACAGGAATATTGCCCCTGCCACCTCATATTATATGGAAGATTTCAGATATAATCCGGCACTATTTCAGTACAACGCACTTCCTGGTTAACACACCTCTGAGTGTTTGCATCCGTATTAGATATACCCCTGAAGCATGTTGAGAAGTATTCCAGGACAGTGACTGACGCCCTGTCTGGAGTTTGCCTTTATGGATCTCGTAAACCTTTACTCCGCTCAGGTCAAAAACATCCAGGCTTACCTCAATTGAAGCCGGCAGATTGAAGGTGATCTGCATCTCCGGGTGATTTGGATTGGGATAATTATTCGACAGGGTAAACGATACCGGATCCAGGGATTCAATAGAAGTTGGATCCTTTCCCGGAACAGACTTACCGAACTCAGATGTATTGCCCAGGGAATCCGTTACTGTTGCCCTTATACTGTCAAAGGGGCCTTCAACAGGACCCGGCCAAGCAAAATTACCGTCAGCATCAGACCATACTGCTGCCTGGATGATACGACCTTCGTCATCAGCATCGGTAAAGATCTCCACGAGCGACATTGGAAGGGTTGTCCCTGAAATTTCATGCCCGTTCATACTTGTGATCTTCGGTGCTGCCAATCCACCGTTTGCACCATTCATCAGGTAGATCCCATTGGATTCATTCTCGGATATGCTATTCTCGGATATGGTATTATACATGGACTCACTGCCATAAACCCTGACACCATCCCTGCTGTTGTTCCCGATGAAATTCCCTATAATCTTATTTCGCTCCGAACCCTGCATGATTTCAATACCATCCCATGAATTCCCAAGATCAAGCGTCCATTCGGGATCTGTTCCAATGCGATTGCCGGCTATTACATTGTCATTACTTCCATATATGCCTATACCATTAACATTACCCCCGATCCAGTTATCAGTCACAGTATTTGAATCACATGCCCCCCAGAATTGAATCCCGTGCCCGTTGGTTTCCCCTATTACCTCCTGATGATCCCGGGTTAAACCAATAATATTCCCAGAGATCAGGTTATGCGTGCAAGAATCCTGAAAAGAGATCCCTCCGTATTCATTTCCGCCGATTACATTGGGAATGGTATCCAGGGGTACGATATGAACATTTTTACAATTATCGGATACGTATATGCCTACCCTGTTTCCTGCATTCTCCCATCCATCATGCCCTGTCCCAATATAGCATCCTGCAATTATTGCAAAATGTAAGTTTGACAAAAACAGGCCGGCATCCTTAAATCGATTAATGATCAAATGAAATATTTCAATATTGCATTGATTTATATAAAGTCCACTTGCAATATCTCCGATGAGTTTTCCACTGATCTCTATCTCTGGACCCAGGGGATTTGTATCTTCACCAATATAGGCTGATTGTGATATCCCATCGATGATAATATGATTACCGGAAATGCCAGTCAGGGAACTTTGCAGGGCTATCGTCCAGATTCCTGTGTCCGCATTGAAACCAGGATCTGCCTTCGGGATGTTGAATATAACACTAGCTATTCCTGTATCACCGGCCGCATCCAACAGTGCCTGCCTGAATGAACCTTCCCCAGAATCCTGGGTGTTGGTCACCACATATTCTAAAGGTTCCTCTGTCTCGGCTGGTAACATAATGGCAAATGTCGACAGGTGTGTAACCAGTCCACCAATGAAATTGTCAATTGTATCAAGGAGAGTGGTAATTAAATCCCATTCCTCACCTTCCTCGTTATAAACAAACAGGTTCAATTGAGACTCATCTTCTTTCTCCAGTATTCCGGCATCATCATAGTTTATTGTGACTTCGATTGTATCTTCATAATTTGCAGTGGTTGATATATTATAATAAAATGGTGACACGGCCGGAAATACAACCTGTCCTAGCTGTGCAGGAGGTCCTTCCGGAACAATTATGAGTTCCGTATTCCCTTCCTGGGTAACACTGTAAAAATGAATCTTGTGATTACCACCCAATTCCACAATTACATGCTGGCCCGAAGGAGTATTGTTTGTTGTATTTGCTGAGATAGTAAACACAGCATCACTTATATCAAATGGATTGTAATCGTTGGGATCAGCAATTTTAACGGCACAGAGTTTAGAAGGTGTATCAGGAATGGTCCACTCATAGGATTGTGAACCTGAATATGAATTTTCGATGACTGTATAACTGGCACCTCCATCTGTTGAATATTCAATTTTTACTGGCCCGGAATAGTTTTGTGTATGCCAGATTATATTTTGTTTGCTGCCGATTGTCCAAATTTCATATCCATTTGGCACATCAAGAGTAATTTCCTCACCCGACCCTTGCGAGTACAATGGTATGGACGAATAAAAAGCACCTAGCAATATCACTAAAAGATAAAACGTTTTATGGAGGGAAATTGTCGTTTTCATTGTGGTTTCTTTTATAATTGGTATTAAGGCAAAGCCACTCAACTCGATGATTTACATAGAGTTAAATGGAATGGAGCTAAAATCTTACCATTGTGAATTTATAAATATGACCCCTGGAGGGGCTTGGGGTCATTTAGCAGATAAAAGATAGTTAAAATTTATCAATAATAAAAGAAAAATTCCCTAAACGGCCTTAGTTATCCACTAAACGGAATAGTTGTTTAGTACATTACTTTCACAGGAAGAAAAGAGGCTGTCCCTTTCGAGACAGCCTCAACACTAATACTAACCACTAAAAATATTACTATGAAAAGCTACTTCTAATTATTTGCACTCAAACAACTTGTATTTTTCCGACTGTTTTCCATCCACAAAATATTCATTGATCTTTGTCAGAATTTCTGTCATCTTGCTGGGCCAATAGGATGAAGATCCACCGCCAAGTAAAATATTTGCTTCCCTAAGGATATCATCAATACTCATACCATCAAAACCATGACCATCTGCTATGATCAGATCCTTTAAATGCCCCTCAGCCTCTCCAAAATCCTCATTAGAATCGTCAAAACCAACTGATAAACTTAATGCAACAATATGACCTACAAGCACATTTTTAATTTCGTCCAGATCCATATAGAATTGGGTCAGAGCTGCAGGTTTCCCCCCTGTTGGTAGTAATTTTTCGATGTCAGCGGCATAAGTCAATTCGATGAAATAATTATCAGGATCACCTACTACCAATCCTTCCGGAAAAGCATCTGCAAAATTCGCATCCCGGTATGATCCTGGGTTGTTACCGGCAGCCTTGGCTCCCCATCCACCTGGTGTCTGGGTGCGGTAGATACCCATTTTACAACCATCACAGATTTCTTTGCAATTTTCTTTACAATAGTATGTATAGAATGGTCCCTGGGACCAGTCCTCCGG
>JAZGGT010000347.1:0-27332 GCA_036480555.1 Bacteroidales bacterium
GGGTGGACTGCGGGTACCTGCGATTATCGAATGGCCAGCCAGAATAAAGGAACCCGGTTTTACTCCTTTTCCTGCCAATACTTCTGATATTTTTCCAACACTTTTGGAGATTGTTGGAGTAAAGGCGGATGCAGATCGGCCTCTGGATGGGATCAGCCTGGTTCCAGTCCTGGCTGACCAGGAAAAGAACAGGACCAAACCCATGGGATTCTGGCATTATCCTGCCGGCGGGATCCGTACACCAAGTGCCCAGTGGATGGCTGAATTGCTGGAAGCACAGAAAAATGGCAATATGGTTGGCGATTCCATTCGGCTGCGATTGGATGATATCCAGATAAGGGACCAATATTCGCTGGATACCCTGGCGGGACATGCTGCCTGGCTGGACTGGCCATGGAAATTGCACCGGATCCAGGATAAGGATGGCGAAGTTCGATGGGAATTGTATCAACTTGAAATGGATCCCATGGAGAGCAAGAACCTGGCCAATAATGAAACAGAAAAGGCAGGTGAAATGAAATCCGGACTGGAGGCCTGGCAGAGATCAGTTGTCCGAAGTATGTACGGAATGGATTATGATTAATGAAATATCTTAATCATCTGGAAAAGGGACAGCATGATCAACTTACCGGTACCGGGATATGCAAGCACTCAGGGCACCACCTGCTGTTGGCTGATTTCATAGACTTATCCGCTATTCAGTCAATTTATTCACTTGACCTTATCCCGCATAACCGACTCCGTTCATAGATCCGGTATATGCCTGGATGTATCCTTAAGAATGGGAAAGTATACCTTACCTTTGGATCTGAACTGGCTCTTTCCCATGATCATCCCGCATTGCTGGAGACAGCATCCGGCTCCTATCATTTGTTTCACGCCGGCGCCGGGATATCCATCCCCATTAACGGTCAATCCCTGAGTCTTGACATACAGATCCGAAACCTCCTCAATACGAACTATATAGATCACCTTTCCACCCTGAAGCCATTAAGGTATTTAAATATGGGGAGAAATATTGTGATTAACTTGTCAATCCCCCTGCTGACAACTGGAACATAATCCATCGCATTCCGTACAAGGAAACAAAAATTATCTTCACGGAAGATTTTCGACCGTTGATGTAAAATGATCCAGTCCCACAATACACCAGCAAATGTGCTGTATGTCGATGACCTGCAGACCAACCTGATCCTTTTCCAGGCTACATTCGAGCATGATTACAATATCATCCTTGCAGATTCTGCGGCAAAGGCGCTGGAGATACTGAAAGAGCAGGAAATCCAGGTGCTTGTCACAGACCAGCGCATGCCGGATATGACGGGGACCGAATTACTCGAGATTGTTTCCAGGGATTATCCCGAGGTGCGCAGGTTCCTGCTTACGGCTTTTACCGATTTCGAGACCGTAGTTGAGGCGGTTAATAAGGGACATATACATGGGTATATCAACAAACCCTTGCAGGCTGAGGAAGTCAGGATATCCATTAACAATTCGCTTGAAATGTATTATCTCAGGAAGAGAAATAATGAGATGATGATAGAACTCGAGAATGCCAACCAGGAGTTAACAGGACTTGACGGGATGAAGAGCGAGATCATCAAAGTGATCAGCCAGGAGATCAGGAATCCGTTGAACAGGATCATGGGGACCCTCCACCTGTTGAAAGATAAGATGGAAGGGCAGGAGTTTGCCGGGGTAATCAATATCCTTGACACTTCAGTTTCCAGGCTGGAGGAGTTTTCCAGGATGACCGAGCAGATATCCATACTGAAATCCCCCGGCCATACCCTGGATATGAAAAAGCTCAACCTCAAACAGGTAATTGAATATGGAATGATCGAAGTTTCAGAGGATTTGAAGGAGAAAGGGATAGAACTCGATCTGCAGAATCATACACCGGACATGACCATAAATGGTGAATCAGATCTCCTTGTAAGTTGCCTTGTCAATATCCTGAGAAATGCAATGAACCATACAGGAAAGGGAGAAACCATTACCATTATAACCACCCAGTCAGACAGGCAGGTGATGTGTGAGGTAATCGACCAGGGGAAAAATTACTCTGAAAAATTACTGGAAGACCTTACCAGGTATCTCACTGCTACGGATCATAAGTTAAGCCTGAACCTCGGTATTGATCTTGCCCTTTCCCAGATGATCATGGAGGCACACGGGGGCAATATCCTTTTCGAAAAAGCAAACGGGAGCAGGGCTTCCGTGAAGATGCTGTTCAATGGACCTGAACAGATCGTGCCGGAGCAGGAATGACGCAACCATCCAGGATCAGTTTCGTATTAAAGTAACAAATTGAAGCGCAGGATTCATGAATGAATCTATGTTAAAATCCCTGATGAGGCTGTTTGCCATTATGGCAAGCATCAACAAAGAGGCCATTCATGTCCTTTCCAGGAATTTCGTTGAATCATACCTGGCCCGGCAGTTCAGCCAGAAACTGGCGGAACGTTTCCTCCTGATTTTCGATGAGTATTTCAAAGAACTGGACAGGGGGGAAAAAAAGGGTCCTGAGAAAAAAATCTCTGTCTTTTCGGTAAAGATCCTGGCCATTTGTACCAGGATCAACGAAGAACTTCATATCCGGCACCGTTTTCAGATCATGTTAAGCCTGATACAGTTTGCCAAGTATTTCGAAGATTATTCCCAGGTCCGGTCCGGTTTCTCCAATGCCATTACCGATGCGGTTGAAACCATTGCCGACGGGCTCCTGATCACCCATGAAGAATATGCCAACTGTAATTCATTCATTGTCGACAAATTCTATAAAGTTCCAAACAAGGAACGCCTCCTGGTGATCAGTGATGACAAAAATTTCCAGTTCACCGAGATAAAGCACTGTCAAAAGGACGGACTTTCAGGACAGATTTTTGTTTTACGCATCCTGAGAGCGGATACCTATCTATTTCAATATGCTGGCAAGGAAAGGCTGGAACTCAATGGTAAATATATTTTCCCCCGTCATGTATATTTCATGCCCAGGGGCAGTTCCATCAAGGGGGAAGGGATCAGCCCGATCTATTACTCGGATGTGATAGCCGGATATCTCAAAGATACCACGGGAGACCAGGTCGATTTCCTTGCAAGGAATATTGAATTCCACTTTAAAAATTCGCCCAACGGGATACATAATTTCAGTTTCCAGGGGAAATCCGGTCAGATGGTAGGGATAATGGGGGGGAGCGGTACCGGGAAATCAACCCTGGTGAAGGTTTTGAATGGTTCTCTGAAGCATGATGCCGGCAGCATTTATATCAACGGACATAACCTGTCAACAGAGAAGAAAGAGCTGGACGGGATGATTGGATATATTCCGCAGGACGACCTGCTGATTGAGGAACTTACTGTCTTCCAGAATCTCTATTTCAATGCGAAATTGTGCCTCGATGGATACAGCGAGGAAAAGCTTTCCGACAGGGTCAATATGATCCTGACCGACCTGGATCTTTTTGAGGTCAGAGAGCTGAAAGTAGGCTCGCCACTTCATAAGTTAATCAGCGGGGGACAAAGGAAACGGCTGAACATTGCCATCGAGATCATCAGGGAACCGTATATCTTGTTTGTGGATGAACCTACATCTGGACTTTCTTCCACCGATTCGGAAAATGTGATGATGCTGCTGAAAGAACTGGCCATGAAGGGCAAGCTGGTGGTAATCAATATTCATCAGCCCTCTTCGGATCTGTTTAAGCTCTTTGACCAGTTGGTTGTGCTTGACAAAGGGGGGTATCCGGCGTATGCAGGGAATCCTGTGGAAGGGATCATATATTTTAAGCAGCTGGCAGACAGGGTTGATGCCAGTGAAAGTGAGTGCGCTTCGTGTGGCAATACCGATCCGGATGAGATCCTTCAGATCATAGAGGAGAGGGATATCAATGAATTTGGCGAATTCTCGAACAAAAGAAAAACCAGTCCCCGGGAATGGTATCAGAAATACATTGAGAATATCCAGTCGAGACGTGAATTTTTATTTGAAAAGAAAGCAATCCCGACCAGCCTGTTTAAAATCCCCGGCCGGTTAAAACAATACCTGATTTTTTTCAAACGGAATTTGCTGTCAAAACTGGCGGACCGGCAGTTCCTCTCAATCTCCCTGCTGATTGCCCCTCTGCTGGCAGTGATCCTGGGATTTTTCACCAAGTATATCAGCGGAACAGATACGGATCCACATGCTTACCTTTTCAGCCAGAATGATAACCTGCCGGCCTACCTGTTCATGAGTGTGATCGTGGCGCTTTTCCTGGGACTCATCATCAGTGCCGAAGAGATCATCAAGGACCGGAGGATACTGGCCAGGGAGTCTTTTCTACACCTGAGCCGGACATCGTATCTACTATCCAAGGTAGCCTTCCTCTTCCTGCTTTCTGCCGTCCAGATGCTGCTTTTTGTTATTATCGGGAATGCCATACTGGAGATCAGGGGAATGACCTTTTCGTACTGGGTCATACTTTTCACTACTGCATGCTTTGCCAATATTATGGGATTGAATATATCGGACGGGCTCAAATCCGTCGTAGCTATCTATATAGTTGTACCATTCCTGCTGGTTCCACAGATACTGCTGGCCGGTGTGATAGTAAAATTTGACAAGTTGCATTATAAGTTTGCCTCTCATGAGAGTGTCCCCTTTGTCGCTGACCTGATGCCGTCGAGATGGGCATACGAAGCACTGGCTGTAAACCAGTTCGTCTATAATAAATACCAGCAACATTTCTATGAGTTAGAGATGAGGGAAAGCAATGTGACATATGATCTGCAGTTCCTCGTTCCAACTTTGATCCAGCAGATTGAGGATGCAGAGACACTGTATCAGCGTGAAGATGACAGGCTTCCGGACCAGCTCAGGGTGGTCAGAAGCGGATTTGACGCCATATATCTGACGGAAGCATTTCCCGGACAGGACAGGTTGACCGATGATGCCTTTACACCCCTTTTGGCCGATTCAACAATCAGTTGGCTCAGGGCTTATCGATCCCGCCTGTCAAATAACCGTGAGAAACTGGTCAAAGAAAAGGACAGGATATATATGGACCTGAAAGAAACCTTTGAAGGCAGCTCCGGGATCACCAGCTTCAAGCGGAATTTTTACAATGAAAGCCTGGCAGACCTGGTGCTGAACCGTATGGATCTTCATAAGATTGTGGAAATTGATAATAAGCTGATCCGGAAGATGGAACCCGGTTATATGTACCCGGTAATGAAAAACGGGAGGTCACATTTCTTTGCCTCGGTCAAGCGGGTAGGAAACTTATATATGCCAGCTGTGGTATTTAATATTGTGGCGGTCTGGATCATGACCCTTGTTTTTTACCTCATCCTGCAATTTAGCCTGCTGAGGAGGACCCTTGATTTCTTCGGTACCATAAGGAGGAGAGAAGTCCATATAAATGGGAGTTAAACTGTTTATAAGTTGATGGAAAGTTATTAAAACGATTTATATATTTGTTAATACACTGATTATAAGTTAAAACCTTGGTTATGCAATGTAAATTTTACAAATTCTGTCTTCTGATTCTGATCATTCCTGCCTTACTTGTAGGAGGATGCAAATCAGACAAAGGCAAACGCAAGCCTGGATTGCTGGATGATAGCGAGGCTGCAGAAATAGTGGACCGGATCGAAACCATTAAACAGGTTTACCATCTGTCACCATCCCCGGCTGAAATGCTCAGCGTCATCGATGTTGCTGAACTATCTTTTGATGTCGGTTTGTTAAATCCACCGGGCAATATGGATAATTACCATGACACAAAATCACAGACCATCGGCCTCGGTATCTATATTACAGATCTTGCCTATGCTGCCTTGTTCGGACGGCACGAAGAAACACTTGATTACCTCGATGTCGTGCGGACCATGGCTGAACAGATCAGGGTAACCGGAGCGATTGATGATGAGCTCATTGAGAATGCCAGAAACAATGTTGAATACCTGGATTCCCTCTTCAATATATCAAATGAGGCATTTATCAATATGCTGTTTTTCTGTGAGCGGAATGACCGTCCCAATACCGTTATTATGCTGTCTGCCGGAGCATTTATCGAAAGTCTTTTCCTGGCAGTTAATCTGGCGGGGGATAATGGTCAGACCGATTATATCCTGCAGCACCTGGCTGATCAGAAATATGCCCTTGATAACCTGATGATGTTTGCGGAAAGCATGAGGGATCAGGATCCAAATGTTGCAGCTGTCATGGAAGATATGAAACCCATAAAGGAATTCTATGACGATATAACCGTCGTTGGCGGAACCACTACCGTAGAGACAGTAAAAGTATCTGATGACAAGCCTAAAAAACTGGTAATCGGCGGGGGCAGCAAACCCACTCTAAGCAAGAAAGAATTCGAGAAGTTGAAAAAATCCACGCTAGAGTTGCGTAACAAGCTAGTTACTAATTAAATGATTAAAATCTGAGAGGCATGAAATATATCCGCCAAATTCAAATACTGATTGTTCTGCTCGTAATCGCTCCCCTTTCTGTGATGGCACAAGATTGTGTGGATTATCATAAACTCGGGGATTGCATGATGGACCGGCAGAAAGGCTATAAGATTTACAGTCAATCAAAAAGCGTCAGTATTAGTCCCAAAAACACTGTAGAGATCAATATCGTTTTCTATGGACAGAAAGACTATATTTTTTCGTTTTGCACCCATGCTAAGCTGTATCCGGTCCATTTTGTATTGATTGATCCGGATTCGGGGGATGTATTATATGATAATGCTAACGACAAGTATATTGAATCCCTGGGCATTGGATTTGATGTATCAAAGTCCCTTACCATAAAGGTTGATGTCGTGGCCCGTAAGGCCAGCGAAGAGGAAATTGAGCAATACGTCGGCTGTCTCGGCCTGCTCATTCAATACAGGAACTATACCAAAAAGAAAGTAAACCTGCAGATGTAGTGAAAAAAAGCAAGCTGACAAGATCAAACAACCGGGTCATTGCCGGCGTTTGTGCGGGGCTCGCCGTATGGCTGGGGTGGGATATTGCCCTGACCAGGTTGCTTTACCTCATTATATCAATCTTCAGTGCCGGGTTTCCAGGCATCCTGGCTTATATCATACTCTGGATCGTGATGCCTGAGGAGACAGATTTCCAGTCCTGAAAAACTTTTTATTATTTTAGCCCTCTTGTTCCAACATACTCATATATCTTATGAAGAAACTTATTTTTGTCCCTCATATGGGACTGACTTTGATGTTGTCATTTTGGATGGCAGCAGGATGTCAGCAAATACAACGGAAAACTGATATGATAACACCGTACGCAAAAAAGATTGATAAAAAACTTACTATCCACGGGCATACCCGGATCGATCCCTACTACTGGCTCAGGGAAAGGGAGGATTCTGAGGTCATTGCCTACCTGGAAGCAGAGAATGCCTACACAGAGGCCATAATGAAGGACACGAAAGATTTTGAGAACCAACTCTATAAGGAAATTGTTGGCAGGATCAAGCAGGATGATCAGAGCGTACCCTACCTGGATAACGGTTATTATTACTATACAAGGTTTGAAGAAGGAGGGGAATATCCCCTGGTATGCCGGAAAATGGGCAGCCTTGAAGCAGATGAAGAGATCATACTGAATGTGCCTGAAATGGCCAAAGAGCATTCCTTCTTCCAGCTCGGCGGGTATTCTGTCAGTCCGGATAACAAACTGCTGGCATATGGGGTGGACACGGTAAGCCGGAGAAAATACACACTCTATGTTAAGAACCTTGAAAGCGGGGAGATATATAAGGATGCCATCCTCACCACTGATGGAAGTGCCAGCTGGGCAAATGATAATAAAACGGTTTTTTACACACAGAAAGATGAGGAAACCCTGAGGAACCACAAGGTTTTCAGGCATGTGCTTGGAACAAGGGCGGAGAAGGATGTACTGGTTCATCATGAAGCTGACGAAACCTTCAGCACATTTGTCTATAAAACCAAAAGTGATAAATATATCATGATAGGATCAGGGAGCACTCTCTCTGATGAATACCGCTTCCTGGATGCAGATAATCCTGAAGGTGAATTTTTAATATTGCAGGAAAGGGAAAGAGAACTGGAATACTCTGTAGGGCATTTTGGAGACAAATTCTATATCCGGACAAACCTGGATGCGAAGAATTTTCGCCTGGTGGAGACAGCCGTAACGGCCACCTCAAAAGAAAACTGGAAAGAGATCATCCCGCACCGGGAAAATGTCCTGCTTACTGATCTTGAACTATTTAATGATTTCCTGGTGGTATCAGAAAGAAAAGAGGGATTGCTGAATATCAGGATCATTGAGTGGGAAAGTGGGCGTGAACACTACCTTGATTTCGGTGAGGAGGTTTATGTGGCCCGGATCGCGATCAATCCCCAGTTTGATACAAAACTGCTCAGGTATGCCTATTCCAGCCTGACCACACCCAATTCCACCTTTGATTACCATATGGAGTCCCATGAGAAGACCCTGCTCAAACAGCAGGAGGTCATTGGTGATTTTGATGCCAACAACTACGAGGCGAGGCGGATCTATGCAGAGGCTGCTGATGGGGCAAAGATCCCTCTTTCTATGGTCTACCGGAAAGGTATGCAGCAGGATGGGAAAAACCCGCTTCTTATTTATGGATATGGTTCATACGGATACACCCGCGAACCGGCGTTCAATTCTGCCCGGCTGAGTTTGCTGGACCGTGGTTTTGTTTTCGCGATTGCCCATGTACGCGGTGGACAAATCTATGGGCGGCAATGGTACGAGGACGGGAAGATGTTCAACAAGAAAAATTCTTTTACTGATTTTAATGCCTGTGCTGAACAGTTGATTGCAGACAACTATACCAGCCCTGATCATTTGTATGCCATGGGGGGAAGTGCAGGGGGACTGCTCATGGGTGCCATCATCAACCTGCAGCCGGAATTATACCATGGTGTCATCGCTGCTGTTCCCTTTGTGGATGTGGTCACCACCATGCTGGATGATGATATCCCCCTTACAACGGGCGAGTTCGATGAATGGGGCAACCCGGATGACAAGGACAGCTATGAATACATGCTAAGCTATTCACCCTATGACAATGTAGAAGCAAAGGCTTATCCGAACCTGCTGGTTACCACCGGGCTTCACGACTCACAGGTACAATACTGGGAACCGGCCAAATGGGTGGCCAGGCTGCGTGACCTGAAGACAGATGACAACCTGTTGCTCTTGAAAACCAACATGGAGGCCGGACACGGAGGTGCTTCCGGCCGCTTCGAATACCTGAAGGAAGTTGCCTTTGAGTACAGCTTCCTGCTGAAACTGGCCGGAAAGACTCAGTAAATAAAACCCAAAAAGTTTAATAACAGGTTCGTGGACTCAACTTGTTACAAATTTGTCAATCTTATATACAATGTTGTTAGATCATTATCTCCCTGTTATGTACATTTGTATTATCAATTCTGAGAAACAGGAGATCAATCCATGAAAATCACGAAAAGATTTAACAGAAGGCTACCCTCTCCACTTGAGCTTTCATTCTATCTTTTTGCAGTGATCGCTTTCTGTGTCATCAACTGGACTCTCCTAAAAACAATCAATCCTGAGCAACCTGCTCCAAAATCATTTGAATCCATGGTGGTTGAAGCAATGCTTGAAGAACTGCCACCCGTGACATTACCAGCGGACAAAATGATGACAATTAAGCAGACATCGAAACTTGAACCCTGGATGTTAAATTATGGTGTTTTCTCCCTGTTTGACACTGAGGGCGTTATTATCCTGGAGGACTGGATGATAAACACCAGCACCTGGAAATAATACCGACTGATCTAAGGTGTTACATATCTTACAGTAGTTGTGACAGGACTGCTAGATACCTGCTCTCTCAGATTATACCTTTACTTATATAAAACCAATACCATAAGATCATGAAAAAGACAGTTTTATTATCAGCCGTATTGTTGCTTGCCTCCGTTGTCCAGGTGCTGGGACAAGACAGGCAGGTCAATGGAACAGTTATCTGTTCGAATGATAGCATACCCCTGTTTCCGGTTTCAATCTTGCTTAGTGGAACTACCCTTGGTGCTATTACAAATGAACAAGGAGAATTTTCTTTGAAGATCCCGGAAAACCACAATGTCAGCAATACTCTGTGTTTCAGTTTTGTTGGCATGAAATATGAGTGCATTGAGATCATTGATCAGGAGCGAAATAACATTAATGTGATCATGGACCCCGATATTATTGGCTTGGCAGAAGTTACTATTGTCTATGATACGCTGATGCACCGGAGCCAGAGCTATCTTACCGAATTTAATAAGGATAGTATTGTTAAAATCAATGCCTTGGTATTAGCTGATGGACTTCAGTCAGATATCTTCATTTGGCGCCTTAAGTAGAATAACAGGATCCCGGACAGGATTACCAACTCACCCAATATGAAAAGGAACCAGTTGAATTTCCGCGGGATATACTGGGTTGCCAGCTTTAGGACCTGTTCTTTCGGCAGGGTCCATATGTCCCTGATGGTCATGGATTCCATGATAAAAGCTGAATAATCCCAGATGAAACCAAGGATCAGTATCACAGACCCGGTGATCAGCAGCAGCCAGCTGATGCCGGGTATTTTTATGTCCTTCTCTTGCCGGTTCACGACCAGGATAAGCAGTGCAAATGCCATCATCGTCAGGGAAACGATAAGCGGTGTGATCACGGGTGCGATCCATGTGGATGGCAGCAAGAATAATACATCATAGGTCATCATGGAAGGTGGCCATCCGATCAGCAGCCAGAGGAAAACATAATAGAAAATATCCCAGATGGCAAAAGAGTAAAGAAACCAGGCTAACCGTTCCGAGGTGTTTCTCCCGGCTAAAAAACCAATCCCCAGCAGCATAATAATTGTTGCCCCTTCCCTTAATAATTCAGTCAGCATCATATCCGGTTGTACCGGGCTCATAGGAAATCCAAATCCTTCAGGATAGAGTATTTCCCGCATGTATATCACCACAGCACTCTCAAGCAGTCCCATGGCAATACTGAATAGAGAAACAACAAGTCAGTAGAATGTTAAGGATTTGCTGTTCATCGTACTAAGATATGGATAAAACGCAATATGTGGGTTTTAACTATCTTTGACGCCTGAAGGCCATAATCACCCGCAGACTTGAATTATCCGGAAAACTTTGAAACGAAAATCGGCTTTGACAGGATCAGGGAATCGGTTAGCAGGAACTGTTTGTCGGAAACAGCCAGAAGCTTGCTGAATGAGGAAGAATATATGACTGATTATGAGAAGATCAGGGAAAAACTGCTACGGACAAAGGAATGCATGATAATGATGGGGGAGGAGGAATTCACCATTGAGCCTTACCCGGATGTAAATCAGGCACTTTCAAAACTCGGGGTGGTTGGAAGTTATCTGGTACCGGATGAAGTGTCTGCCCTTCGAAAGAACCTGGATGCTGTCAGGGGGATCCTGAATTTTTTTAAAAAAGCCGAGCGCCAGGAAAAATTCCCAAATATTTTCGGTATGAGCCGGGAAGTAAAAATCTATCCCTTCATCCTGGAAAGAATCGATAAGGTTCTGTCTAAAAATGGAAAGATCAAGGATAACGCTTCCAGGGAACTGGCCAAGGTACGTGCAGATCTGGATGGTAAGGAGAAACAGGTTGCCCGCCGCCTTCAGAGCATATTGAAGTCTGTCCAGCAGGAAGGTACCGCTGAATCCGATGTGGCTGTTTCCATTCGTAACGGGAGACCCGTAATCCCGGTCCAGGCCTCCAGGAAAAGGCAGCTTACAGGGATTATCCATGATGAATCGGCCAGCGGGAAAACAGTTTTTATTGAACCATCAGAGGTAGTGGGGATCAACAACGAGATCCGTGAGTTGGAATATGCCGAAAACCGGGAGATTATCAAGATCCTGACCAAATTAACAGATGATTTGAAGCCTTATTCAGAGGAGCTGAACCATTTGTCCGGCTTTCTAGCGGGCATGGATATGATACAGGCCAAGGCTAAATATGCCAGGGATGTCAAAGCTGTCATGCCCGAGGTGGTGGAGCATCCCCTGGTGGAATGGAAGAAGGCAATTCATCCCATCCTGTTCCAGGCCCTGAAGAGAGAGAAACGCAAGGTTGTGCCCCTGGATATCAGGCTTGATAAAAAATCACGCATACTGGTCATATCCGGTCCCAATGCAGGGGGGAAATCGGTCTGTCTGAAGACTGTGGGGCTACTGCAGTACATGGTTCAGTGCGGTTTTCTGGTACCAATGGACCCGGATTCAAAAGTTGGTGTTTTCAACCGGATCTTTATCGATATCGGGGATGAACAATCCATTGATAATGATCTGAGTACATACAGCTCTCACCTGCTGAACATGAAGTATTTCACGCGGAATGCAGATGCTGGCACCCTGCTGTTGATTGATGAATTCGGGACAGGCACAGAACCTGCTCTCGGGGGTGCCATTGCAGAGACCATCCTTGATAAGATCAATAAGCAGTTGGTCTGGGGTGTGATCACCACCCATTACAGTAACCTGAAACACTTTGCAGCCGAGGCTGATGGGATAGAGAACGGGGCTATGCTCTTCGATACCGGCAGGATGCAACCCCTTTATAAGCTTGAAATTGGTCAGCCTGGCTCTTCTTTTGCTTTCGAAATTGCAAGGAACATAGGCCTTCCGGAGGATATCATAAAGGGGGCCTCTGACAGGGTGGGCGAGGACCATATTACTTTTGACAAGCACCTTCGTGAGATCATAAGGGATAAAAGATATTGGGAGGGGAAGCGTGACAGGATCCGTATTTCTGAGAAAAGACTTCAGGAAACCCTGGGCAAATATGCCGACGAACTCGACCAGGCAGAAAGAACCCGTAAAGAAATCCTGAAAAAGGCCAGGGAGGAGGCAGATGAATTGCTCCGGCAGGCAAACCGGAAGATAGAAAATACAATTCGTGAGATCCGCGAAGCACAGGCCGATAAGGAAAAAACCAGGCAGGCAAGGGAAAAACTGATTGAATTTAAGGAGATGGAAGTCAAACAGACCGCCGCGAAGAAGGATCCTCTTGGTACAAAAATCGAAAAAATAAAAAGCGAAGAAAAGAAGATCCGCGAGAGAAGACAGCGGTTCGGACAGATGGAACCTTCCCGTAAAACCCATGAAAAACCTTTGGACCCAAGCATTCGTACAGGGGACTACGTGGTGATGAAGGGACAGGAGATATCTGGTGAAGTGCTTGAAAGAAAAGGAAACAAGGTATCTGTACAGTTCGGCTACCTGACCACAAGGGTTAGCGTGGATAAACTGGAGAAAGTAGCCCCCGAAAAATATGAAGCCTCAAATGAAACCAATCATGGTACGGGGGATTATGCCGATTGGGATATCGTCAGGAGGAAGATGCAGTTCAGGCCGGAGATCGATGTCAGGGGACAAAGAGCTGAGGAAGCTCTCAGGAGCGTGACTGCCCTGATTGATGAGGCCATCATGGTGCAAAACCGGGAATTAAGGATCCTGCACGGGAAGGGGGACGGGGTGCTCCGGCATTTGATCCGGGAGTACCTGGGGAGCGTTGACCTGGTGAATTCATTTGGGGATGAACATGTTGACCTGGGAGGCACAGGGGTAACTATCGTAATAATTGATGTCTGATTAGCATAATTAAGACTGTGGAAATACTGATCTATACCGAATGTAAATCACCGAGACTGCAATATGTCCTGAATTATATATTCAGGGACTGCTTTGGCTGTGATTTTTCAGTTACTGATCAGGAAACAATATTTTCTCCATATCAGGGACCCAAGATCAATTATTCAGGCAAATATGGATTAGATGGTTTCCGTATCCCGGCATCCGGATTCCTGATTGAAGATTGCATCCGGAAAATGGAGCCTATGCCCGAAACCTCGGGGGAAGTCCCTCAGCTCTTTGCGGACGATAAGGAAGCTGACCAGCCCTCCGATATTTTCTCGGCTGTTTTTTACATGATATCAAGGTATGAAGAATACCTCCCTCATAAGCCGGACTATCACGGTCGGTTTGATGCGGGAAGCAGCCTGGCAAAGAAGTATGATTTCCTGGAATTGCCGGTAGTCGATCTGTGGGTACTGGACCTGAGGGACAGGCTGGCCGGGAAGTACCCTGAACTGGATCTTTCTCCCGGCACATTCAAATTCCAGCCCACTTCAGATATTGATTTGCCATTTGCCATATTGCACAGGGGTATTTTGCGAAAACTGGGGGCGAATATCAGATCCAGCCTAAAGCGCAACGGTGAGTCAGAAATGCGCCGTGCTGTGCTCTCCGGTGAGGTGAAGGATCCATATGATACTTTCGATGAGATAGGGAGAATACATTCTGTCAGGGGACTCAAACCCATCATTTTTTTTCTGACTTCCGGGTATGGCAAATATGATAAAAGCATTTCACCACAAAATGAAACTTTCAGGGAATTGGTGGGCCAAACCATGAAATTCGGCAGTCCCGCGATCCATCCTTCCTACCGGTCAGCCGGCAAACCTGCCATCCTGCAAAAGGAGATCCAGACATTGTCTTACATTACCGGTGTTGATATCCAGGTCAGCAGGCAGCATTATCTGAAATTCAACCTGCCGGAGAGCTACAGGCAATACATGGAAGCAGGGATAAGGAAGGAATACAGTATGGGGTTTGCTTCACATTCCGGATTCAGGGCCGGGACCTCAAAACCTTTCCATTTCTATGACCTGGAGAGGGAGAAGGAAACACCTTTGATGGTTACCCCGTTCCAGGTAATGGACAGGACGCTGAAAGATTATATGAAACTTTCTCCGATATCCGCAGTGGAAAAGATCAGGAAGCTGGTAGATGCGGTCCGGTCTGTGAACGGGACCTTCGTATCCATCTGGCATAACGATGCCTTCAGCGATAAAGGAGAATGGGAAGGTTGGAAGGTAGTGTATCTGGAAATGTTGAACCATATTCAGCAGGTTGGTGATTAAGCTACTGGGACATACTGAAATAGACAGGGAAAGATGGGACTATTGCATCAGTAATTCCGTATTTGAGACCATATACCCCTATTCATGGTACCTCGACCTGGTATCTCCCGGATGGGATGCATTGGTGCTGGACGATTTCAGGGCTGTTATGCCGCTGACATGGACAAAGAAGCTGGGATTCCGCCTTCTGCTTCAGCCTATCCTCGCTCAGCAGCTGGGGATTTTTTCCGGGGATCCCCTTGACACTGCTCTGCTTGAAGAATTTTTAAATACTATCCCGGCGAGGTTCCGATATATTGATATCTGCCTTAACATGGAAAACCGGGATATCCCGGGTAAATGGGGATCTTTTGAGCGGCACAATTATGAACTGGATCTTTCCCTTCCTGAAGACTCGTACAATAATAATACCCGCAGGAATCTTCAGAAAGGCCAATCCCGGGAATTTGAATTCAGGAATATTTCTGCCGGGGAATATCTTTATCTGAAGTTTCACGGGATGAAGGATACCCGTCCTTCTGTCAGGTGGAGCTACCTTGAGAACCTTTTTGAGGGACTGATAAAGCTTAGGAAAGCAGAAATTTTTGGCCTCTTCATGGGAGATAACCTGCAGGCAGCCGCCATACTTGGCTATGCAGTCAGCAGGACCATCTACCTGAATGGCTGTAATTCTGATGCCGGGAAAGAGAACAGGGCAATGTTCGTTTTGATGGATAAATTGATCTCGCAATCACGCGGTGCAGACAGGATATTCGATTTCGAGGGATCCAACATATCCGGCGTAGCACGATTTTACGAAGGATTTGGCGGTAAAAGAACAGTTTATCCACGGATCGTGAAAACAAGCTTCCCATTTCTAAAGAAGATAAAATTATACTATGCAAAGGGGAATTAAAGTATTGTTAGGCATTGCCGGTGGTTGGATCCCTCAATCCATCCTTATCAATTTGACAGGGCAGCACTTCCTCTTTCCCTTTTACCATACAGTATCAAACACTCCCCTCCCGCATGTCAACCAGGTCTATAGGGTCAGGTCCTTTGCCAGTTTTACCAGGGACCTGGATTTTCTGACCGGGCATTTTGAGCCGGTGGGACTGGAAGAATTGAGGGCTTTCAGGAAGGGGGCAGGAAAACCATCCAAACCCTGTATGTTCCTCACCTTTGATGACGGGCTGTCAGGCATCTATGATATCGTGGCGCCAGAGCTGCTGAAAAGAGGAATCCCTGCGGCATTTTTTATCAATACCGATTTTATTGATAACAAGGACCTGTTTTTCCGGTATAAGGCAAGCCTCATCCTCGACAGGCTGGAACAAAATGACTACCCACGGGCTGTACTGGAAAATTTCCAGCGCCGGTATCACCTTATGCGGGCTGGCAGTATTAACGTTCGTGAGCTTGTACTTGGGGTGACCTACCGGCGGCGTGCGGAGCTGGATGAGATGGCAAAACTGGTGGATCTTGATTTCACTGCCTTCCTGAAGGTTAAAAAACCCTACCTGTCCTCCACGCAGATAAGTGAGCTGGCCCGGTCTGGATTTTATATCGGTGCCCACAGCAAGGGCCATCCCCTATTCACTGACCTGGCACAGGATGAACAGTTTTCACAGTACCGGGATAGCCTCATTCTGGTACAGCAGGAATTCGGACTTACATATGGACTGTTTTCTTTTCCTTTTACGGATGAAGGTGTATCATCATCCTTTTTTACCGCATTATCAGCCGAAGATATGCCACCGCTGGATGCCACATTCGGGACAGCCGGGTTGAAAGAGGATCCGGTGGACTTCCATTTTCAGCGGATACCGATGGAAATGAAAAAAATCCCGGCTTCACGTATCCTGAAGGGTGAATATACTTATTACCTGCTGAAGGGTCTGTTGGGCAGGAATAAAATAGCCAGGGAATGAGGATAGAAAAATACAATGCCAGCCGATTGAAGGAATTCATTGAATCGGAGCAGTACCGGACCCAGCCGGTTATCCCGGTCAGCCCGCAACGGGCCCTTTCCTGGCTGAAGAACCCAAGGATGGAGCCGGATGATATCCTCATGTATCTCCTTCTTGATGGTGATGACCTGGCAGCTTACCGATGCATAATGCCGGATCGTCATGCAGACATCCGGTTTGGATGGTTGAGCGGGAACTGGGTTGACCTCAAAAGGCGCAGGCAGGGACTGGCGAGCCGATTGTTTAATGAGGCATTTAAGGATTGGGGGCAGCAGCTGATGTACACCAATTATGCCATGGAGTCCAAGGCAGTATATGATAAAACAGCCAGGTTTGCACTATACCGGGAACAGGAAGGTGTCAGATACTATCAGAGGGCCGTCTCAGCAACATTGCTGGGCAACAGGAATGCAGGCTACCGAACAGCCCGGCCCCTGTTTAGACTGGCTGACGGGATCATCAATGCCTGGCAGGATCTCAGGATCAGTACTGTAAAGAAAAAAATCAAACCAGATTTCCTTCATGCCGAACCGGTCAGGTCAGTTGATCAGGCATCCCTTGAACTGATGGAAAGGTATAAGCGGCTTGGATTTGGTTTGCGGGACCTGGAGGCATTTGACTGGATAACCTCTTATCCCTGGGCGATTGAAGGGAAAAATCAGGATGAAAGATACTTTTTTACCTGGGTGGTTTCGCGTTATCAGAACACCTGCCTGAAAGTCTGGGATAATGAGGGAATTCTGGCTGGATTCCTTATGCTGGCAGTGGTGGGTGAGAAAATGACCCTGCCATATGTCTGTCTTAATGAAGAGGCAATCACTGCTGTTGCAAAGATCCTGGACCACTACATTTTCTCTGAAAAGATTTCATACATCACCACATATAATCCCGAGGTGATGAGCCTGCTGGAAAATTCCAGGACACCATTACTTGGAAGGCGCCGGATGTACCAGAAATTCTTTGCCACACATGAATTGATCAGACAGTTGCCCGATGGGAACAAAATATTTTTCCAGGATGGGGATGGAGATGTGGTCTTTACCTGAATAGCCTGTAAAAGAAGGAACTATTCATCCAATGTTTCAAGATCTATTTCCTGCTGCTCCAGTTCAATGAGCTTGCCATCATCGCATTTCAGTGTGCGTGCCCGGTACTTGTTAAGCAGGTTGTAGTTATGAGTGGCCATGACTACGGTGCGGCCGCTCGTACTGATACCCATAAGGATACTCATGATATCATCCGAGGTTTCCGGATCAAGGTTCCCGGTAGGCTCGTCGGCCAGTATGATCTCGGGATCATTCAGCAGGGCACGGGCAATTACGATGTGTTGCTGTTCCCCGCCTGATAGCTGGTTTGGCATTTTGTAACCTTTGTGGGCCAGTCCTACCCTTTCGAGTACTTCAGAGATCCGTTTCTCAATCTCGTCCTTGTTCTTCCATCCGGTAGCTTTCAGTACGAAGCTCAGGTTTTCTGACACCGTGCGGTCTGTCAAAAGCTGGAAATCCTGAAAGACAATCCCAAGTTTACGTCGCAGGTAAGGGATCTGGCCGGATTTCAGGTTATGCAACTCAAAATCTGAAACATAACCTTCCCCTTCCATCAACGGGTGCTCAGCATTCAGGGTTTTGATAACGCTTGTTTTCCCACTTCCCACCTTGCCGATGAGGTAAACAAATTCACCTTTGTCGACCCGGAAATTGACCTCTGAAAGCACCAGGTGGTCCTGTATGAAAATGGAGGCATTTTCCAGCCGAATAATGGTATCCGGTGACATGCTGGCAAATGTAAAATAAATATATTAAACCCAGGCTATTGTTAATAAATATGTTAGTTGTTCCATCCCGCATCCCGGGAGAACGATTGTAAAATAAAGTACTTTTAAATCCGTTAGAAAGAATAACTAACTGCATGCAGATATATATGAATATTATCCGGATAATTGCACTTACGCTGATATTTGCATCTACCTTTTCCACCACCCCGGCTATAGCCCAGAAATCACATATTCAGGAACATCCTGACAATCTGTTTTTTGAGGCCTGGGAACTGTTCGAGAAGGAAAAGTACGCGGCGGCACAGTTAATGTTTGAGGAGATCCTGGAAAAACCTGAAGAAACATCTGCTATCCTTCATCAACGGGCTGAATACCTGAGGGCGAAATGTGCTGTTGAACTTTATAATAATGATGCCCAGTACATGTTGTATGATTATGTAAAGAACAATCCGGATGCAACCAATATCAACGAGGCCAGATTTGACATGGGAAAGGTGGCTTACCGGGACAGGCAATACAGCACTGCTGTCAAATGGCTGAAAGCCGTTGATCCGCTGGAACTCTCATCAGAAGATCGTACCGAGTACTATTTCAAGCTGGGTTATAGCTACTTCAGGAGGAAGGCCTTAGAGGAGGCCAGGGTGGCCTTTTATGAAATACTGGAATCAGGTGATAAATATGAGGGGCCAGCCACTTATTATTATGCCCATATAAATTATACACAGAAAAATTACCAGACCGCCCTGAACCATTTTCTGAGGCTGAAAAATGATGAGACTTTTGCTTCTATCGTCCCATATTATGTGACCCAGATCTATTACCTCCAGGAAAAGTGGGATGAGATCATCGCATATGCCCCTATGCTGCTGGATTCTGTTACCGAGAAGAGATATGCTGAAATGGCCAGGATCATCGGGGAGGCTTATTTCAATAAAGATGTGTTCGAAGAGGCAGTCTATTATCTCCAGCAATACCATGAAAGGGTCAACTTAACCCAGCCGGAAGATAAATACCAGATGGCTTATGCCTATTATATGATCGGGGATTACCAGAAGGCCATGGAAACCTTCAAAAGCATTCCGGTCAGGAAAAATGACCTCAGCCAGAGTGCGATGTATCATTTGGGGGACTGCTACGTGAAACTCGACGATAAGCAACAGGCACGCCTGGCATTTGATGGGGCATCACGGATGGAATACGATAAGGATATCCAGGAAGATGCTCTGTTCAACTATGCCGTGCTTACCTATGAACTTTCCATGTCTCCGTTCAATGAAGCCATCAGGGGACTGACCCGGTATATCACACTGTATCCTGCGTCAGACCGTACTGATGAGGCTTACAATTACCTGGTGCTTGCCTTCATGAGCACAAAAAATTATAAGGCTGCACTGGCTGCTTTGGAAAAAGTCAAGCGGAAAACCCCGGAAATAGAAAAGTCGTACCAGCGGGTGGCGTTTTTCAGGGGACTGGAACTTTTTAAGGATCTTTCTTTTATGGATGCTATCAATAAATTTGATGCTTCTCTGGCATACGGTCAATATGACCGTTCACTGAAAGCCCTTTGTTATTACTGGAAAGGGGAGTCATATTACCGTATGAAGGATTATGACGAGGCGCTTAGTTATTATCGGAATTTCCTGCAGACAGACGGAGCGGTGGAGCTGAATGAATATGCCATCTGTCACTACAATATCGGCTATGCAGAGTTTAAAAGGAAAAATTACCGGGAGGCCCTGAACTGGTTCAAACGGTTTGAATCTATGGACAAGGGACAAAACAGGCAGATCCTGGGGGATGCCTACAACCGGATCGGTGATATGTATTTTATTGATGCGCGTTATGCACAGGCCATCGAGAATTATGATAAGGCCATCCGGATCGGGACGACAGACGTCGATTACGCCCTCTACCAGAAAGGGATTTCGGCCGGTGTCATGAACAGGCATACAGAGAAAATCGGGATCCTCGGAAAAATCCTTGACCTGCATAAAGGTTCAAACTACACTGCGGATGCCTTATACGAAACGGGGAGAAGTTACTTCATCATGACAAAGGCAGATAATGCCATCCCCTATTATACAAGAATACTGCAGGAACATCCGAACAGTTCCTACCTGCCTAAATCCCTGGTCCAGCTTGGACTGATATACTACAATAAAAACAATTCAGACAAGTCTCTGGAATATTACAAGAAGGTTGTGACAGATTTTCCCGGGACCCCGGAAGCGAACAATGCCCTGCTGGGGATCAAGAATGTTTATGTTGAGAACAACCAGGTGGATGAATACTTTGCCTACGTGGAATCACTCGGCAGGGACATAGACATCTCACGTAATGAACAGGACTCTCTGTCCTATATAGCTGCCGAGAACATCTATATGAGCGGCGACTGCGATGGGGCGATTAACAGTTTCCGTGAATATATCAACGATTTCCAATCAGGGGCTTACCTGGTCAACGCCAATTTCTACAAGGCTGAATGCCAGCTCAAGGCCGGGGAACACCTGGCCGCCCTGGAATCCCTTGACTTCATTGCTGAAAGTCCCCGGAATGTCTTCACAGAACCTGCATTGTTAACCGCTTCCCGCATCAATTTCGATTACCAGAACTATTCTGCCGCCCTTGAAGACTATCTGATGCTTGAGGATATCGCTGAGGTAAAGGGAAACATCACAGAGGCAAGGATCGGCAAGATGCGCTGCTATTACCTGCTGAACGAGTTCGGGAATACAATTGATGCAGCAAGAGTGGTCCTTCGCGAAGAGAAACTTTCGGATGAGCTGGCACGTGAGGCACATTTCAAGATTGGTAAATCCTTTATGGAGCAGGACCGATTTGCCCTGGCCCAGGATGAATTTCAAACCGCAGCCCGCGAGGTAAGCAGTATTGAGGGGGCGGAATCCAAATACCGGGTGGCAGAGATCCTGTATATCAGGAAGGAATACCAGAAGGCAGAGGATGAGATCTTTGATTTTATTGATAAGAACACCCCGCACCAGTACTGGATGGCAAAATCCTTCATTCTCCTGTCAGATATATACCTGGTCAGGGAAGATGAATTCCAGGCCATCCAGACATTGGAAAGTATCATCGATTATTACGAGGGAACAGATGACGGGATTCTGGACCAGGCTCGCAGGAAGAAGGCAGAAATACAAAAACGTCAGGATGCGCAACAGGGAGAGGATGCAGAAATGGACATAGAGATCGAAATGGGAGAAAACAATTGATATGAATCGGTCAATCATAAAATATATAATCACTTTCATTACGGCCATTTTGCTGCTGGGAATGACAGGTCTTATGCTGGCCCAGGATGAAATAAAAAAGGAGATTGTTGTTGTCAAACCTTATGAGCCCAGCCTCTCGGATGCATTCAAGATCAATGTCCTGCCCAGGGTAAGCGATTCCATCAGCATCCGTCCGGATTTCAACTATTCGATTGAGCCAAGGAAATTCGAGACGGCATTCCACGTACGCCCCATCAGTCCCGCTAAACTGGTCGGTGCACCCTTAAAAAAACTATACAAAAGCTACCTGAAAATCGGGATTGGAAATTACATGATCCCCCTGGGAGAAATCAGGATCAATTCTCTCAGGTCAAAAAAGAGCCAATGGGGACTATCCCTCAGGCATTATTCCATCAATGGCAAGATTAGACTGGACAATGATGAGAAGGTGTCCCCGGGTTATTTTGAGAATTCCGGTAATTTATACGGCAAGAAGATATTTAACAAAGCTTACCTGTCAGGTGACCTGAAAGGAGCCTGGGATGGAACAAATTTTTACGGATACCATACATCCCTTGATACAAGCCTGAACGAGGATGATGTTAAGCAGCATTACCTGAAGCTGGATGGCCGGATTAAAATGGGATCCATACACAAGGATTCAACGCACCTGAACTATACCTGGACCCTGGATTATAACTATACCAATGACCGGCATAAAAATAACGAACATGCATTCCTGTTAAATGCAGATCTGAACAAGCGCTTCAGATCAGGCAACACCTTCGGGCTGGTACTTTCCGGGAATTATTACCGGACAAGCCTGAGCATTGATTCCATCAACAATACGGTTGTGTCGGCCAAACCCTGGATAGGAAAGACCACGGCGGATTTCAGTTACCGGGTGGGGGTGGAGGTGCTGGCTGATATACGGGGCGATGATGTAGCCCCGCATTTTTACCCGGATGCCTACCTGCAGATCGGTGTGGTCAGGGGCATTCTGGTACCTTACCTGGGTGCAGACGGGAAAATGCAGGTAAATAACTACCGTTCTGTCATCGAAGAAAATATGTATATCACACCCGGACTCAAGGTGCAGAATACCAGCCATAATTTAAGGGGCTATGTCGGATTGAAAGGGAGCCTCAGCCAGGCCGTTTCCTATGATATCAGCGCCAGTTATTCCATGATCAGCAAGATGCCTTTCTATGTCAATGATACCACCACTGTCCTTGGCAATACTTTCGCGGTTACATACGATGACCTGAGACTGACCAGGATCCGTGGTGAATTGCTGATACGGCAATCAGACAGGCTTAGTTTCCTGCTCCTGGGAGGATATTACCAGTATGACCTGGATAACCTTGAAAAACCCTGGCATAAACCTGAAATAACAGCCTCATTTGCTACAGAGTATAACCTGAGGAACAAGATCCTGTTGGATGCCAGCCTGAACTACATGGGTGAACGATTTGCCCCCGGTACTACCCTGGATACCGAAATGATCACCCTGAAAGGATTTGTGGACCTGAACCTGGGCATAGAATACCGCTATACCAAGCTACTTTCTGCCTTTCTGCGCCTGAACAATATCCTGGGAGCCAGGAATTATTTCTGGAACCAGTATCCGGCCATCGGATTCAATGTTATGGCTGGATTTACCTATGCACTCTGACCACCTAAAACTGTGTTAATTTTGTGTTGATAAACGGCCTGATTTTTAGGGAGTTTTAAACATGAAAACTGGTATTATTTTCGTATATTTGAGGTGTAAAAAGGATATTTTAGTCTTGTTTTGCAAGACATTGAAATACAGATATTTAAATTGAATGTTTTACAACCCTGAGTACGAATCTAACCCAGCCCTGAGAGACATCTGAAAAGACAGCAGGTTAATTACAAAAAATCACCCTGTTTTGCCGGTCATTTTAAGTTAAAATAAGGCCTGTTTTGTGCCCGGGGGTCAATATTGTAAATCAAAAAACGGATTATGAAAGAGAAGGATAAATTAGATGAGAATTTGAAGGCCAAGCTCGAGAACGGAAATGCTGAATATTCAGCTGAGAGCATACAGGTGCTGGAAGGATTGGAGGCAGTCAGGAAAAGGCCTGCCATGTTTATCGGGGATATCAGTACAAAAGGTCTTCATCACCTGGTGTACGAAGTGATCGACAATTCCATAGATGAGGCGCTGGTAGGATATTGTGATCAGATAGATTTGGTCATTAACGAGAATAATACCATAACCGTTACTGACAATGGACGAGGGATCCCGATCGATATTCATGAGAAAGAGCAAAGATCAGCATTGGAGGTGGTGATGACAGTACTCCACGCCGGAGGGAAGTTTAACAAGGACAGTTACAAGGTTTCCGGTGGGCTTCACGGAGTTGGTGTTTCCTGTGTGAATGCCCTCTCCAAAAATTTACGTGCAGAAGTTCACAGGGACGGCCAGGTTTACCTCCAGGAATATGAGAAGGGAAAACCTATGGCTGATGTAAAATCTATCGGGAAAACGGATAAAACCGGTACCATCATCACTTTTGCCCCGGACGATACTATCTTTATTACCACCGATTTCAATTTTGAGATCCTGGCTTCCAGATTACGTGAGCTGGCTTATCTGAATAAGGGGATCCACCTGGGCATCACGGATATGAGGGAGAAGGAGGAAAATGGTAACGGGAATGGTAATGACAAGTTCAGGAGTGAGCAATTTTATTCCGAACGAGGTTTGAGCGAATTTGTTGAATTGCTGGATGCCAATCGGGAGAGATTGACAGAGAAGATCATAGAGATCGAGACAGAAAAGAATGATGTCCCCGTTGAGATTGCCCTGCAGTACAATACTTCCTTCAGTGAGAATGTACATTCCTATGTGAACAATATCAATACGATTGAAGGTGGGACGCACCTGGCAGGTTTCCGCAGGGGATTGACCAGGACATTGAAATCCTACGCTGAAAAGTCAGGCATGCTGGCCAAAATGAAGTTTGATATATCTGGGGATGATTTCAGGGAAGGATTGACTGCTATCATTTCTATAAAGGTGCAGGAACCCCAGTTTGAGGGACAGACGAAGACAAAACTCGGGAATTCCGAGGTGATGGGTGCAGTTGACCAGGCCATTTCTGCAAATCTGGCCAATTACCTGGAGGAAAATCCCAAGGATGCCAGGACCATAGTACAAAAAGTGATCCTTGCTGCCACAGCGCGCCATGCTGCCCGGAAGGCCAGGGAACTGGTGCAGCGTAAAAATGTGCTTTCAGGGGCCGGCTTACCCGGTAAACTGGCGGATTGCGCGGAGAAAGACCCGGCCAATTCCGAATTGTACCTGGTGGAGGGAGATTCAGCAGGAGGTACGGCCAAGCAGGGCCGTGACCGGCATTTTCAGGCCATTATGCCCCTCCGTGGTAAGATCCTGAATGTTGAGAAGGCCATGCAGCATAAGATTTTCGAGAACGAGGAGATAAAGAACATATTTATTGCCCTGGGAGTGAGCATTGGAACAGAGGAAGACAGCAAGGCGCTGAACCTGGAAGGGATCCGCTACCACAAGATCATCATCATGACAGATGCCGATGTGGACGGAAGCCACATTACCACTCTCATCATGACTTTCTTTTTCCGTTACATGACCGAACTGATACAGGCGGGATATCTCTATATAGCCACACCGCCTTTCTACCTGATCAGAAAAGGCAAGTTTGAGAAGTATTGCTGGACTGACGAGGAAAGGGAGCAAACCGTTAAGGAGCTCAGCAAGGGTGGCAGTGAAAGCGGGATCCATATACAGCGTTACAAGGGCCTGGGGGAGATGAATGCCGAACAATTATGGGAAACCACCATGAACCCGGAGAACCGGACACTCAGGCAGGTGACTATTGATAGTGCCGCCGAGGCAGACAGGATCTTTTCCATGTTGATGGGAGATGATGTGCCCCCGCGGAGGGAATTCATCGAAACACACGCCAAGTACGCCAATATCGACGTGTAGGTCTGTCGTAAATTTGTAAGGCAACGGCATAAATAAAAATTGGATCTGGATTTTGCGCTAGTAAACGCAAAATAAGGCTCCAATTTTTATTTATGCCTAGACCTATTTTACAAATTTCAAACAGTATAAACAGCAGAATGGGTCAATCCAGGACTTGGTATCCTAAGAATTATCTCCGCTGTCCTGTAGTTGGTTGGTGATGGGTTTTCGATGCATGGATTCAGGGAAGACTCCAATTCCTAGGGTCTTCGCGCTGTTTTTTAATGCAGGTCAGGATCTATCAGGACATTGAAGCTTTCATTGTATGAGATACGCCCCTGTTTGCAAGCTTTTTTACATTATCCTGGTAATCTTCCACAGCCCGTTTAAAGGCTGAATTCAGCTCTTTCACACTATCTCCTTCAAAAACTATTAAGTCCTCAATGCCTTCCAGTTTTCCATAGCAAATATCATCTACGGCACTATATCGCACTGAGCCAATGAAATCTTTGTATTCCATTACATCTTTCATAATAATTTTTCTTCTTTTATACGCAGAAATTTATTCAAGGTTACCTGAATATTTGATTTGGTATATCGCTGGATCGACGAGGTACGGGAGCAAACCGTTAAGGAGCTCAGCAAGGGTGGCAGTGAAAGGGGGATCTATATACAGCGTTAAAAGGGTCTTAGAGAAATGAATGCCGAACAATTATGGGAAACCACCATGAACCCGGAGAACCGGACACTCAGGCAAGTGACTCACACTTATTTTATAAATTTCAAGCAGTAGAAACAGCAGGATGGGCAAATCTAGGGCTTGGTATCGTATGAATTATCTCCGCTGTCCTGGAGTAGATCGGCAATGGCTTTCTCGACCAGTTGATTGAGAGACAGACCGAGCTCCACTGATCTTCGTGCGGCTTTTTTATGAAGCTCGGGTTTGATTCTGATATTGAAACTGCCTTTGTACGATTTATTTACTTGTTTACCTGCCAGCTTGCATAAATCCTTATAATCTTGAACAGCTTCCATAAAAGCAAAGTTTAACTCTTTCACGCTTACTCCTTCAAACATTATCAGGTCGTCAATACCTTCCAGTTTTCCATAAAAAGTCTCATCTTCAGCACTATAATGCACTGAACCTATGAATTCTTTATATTTCATTACATCTTTCATATTACTTTTTCCTTTTTAAGCTCACTGATTATATACTCAATCTGATATATTTTCAATATTTGCTTTGTATGAGGTTTATGTAATCTAATGATATGTTGACTTTCCTGTCTAATAAAAGCCCTTCTTGATCCAGATGTTTTACCTGTTTTTAGTTCTGTATATCCAAGATGAGTTAAAACACTGGATAATTCGGCATAACTAAAATTTTTTGGCTTATTATTGAGCCGTTCAATTAGTTTGTCGATTTTTGTCATACCTTT
>JAZGGT010000348.1:0-7525 GCA_036480555.1 Bacteroidales bacterium
CTCTTTATTGGTATTGATATTTTCTCTATATTACGATCCGTAAATATTTAATTAATATCATACTATGAAAAAAGGAATCCGGATTGTACTGACAATTCTGTTAATCCACACAATGATGATGAGGGGAAATACAAGTCCATCCCCTTCAGAACCGCAAGCTGATTTCCCTAAAAAGATATCAGGGATACTTACAAGCTCATGTTATAATTGCCACACTACAGGAGCAAAAGCTGAGAAGGCGGTGGAAGCCCTGGACTTTAAAAAATGGGAAGAATATAAGCTTACCAAAAAGATCTCATTGCTGACCAAGATTTGTGAGATCGCGGGAAAAGGAGATATGCCTCCTGAAAAATATTTAAAACAGCATCCCGAAAAGGCACTTTCAGGATCCGATATTAAAACGATCTGTAACTGGACCAAAAAAGAATCTAAGAAACTGATCAAGTAATGCGAAGAAGACTGATATACCTGGTTTCGGTTGTTGCAGCATTGATCCTTATCCAGTTTATCCGGCCTGAGAAAAATCTTGGAGAAATAGACACTGAGACTGATTTTATACGGGTCTCCCAGGTGCCGGATACCCTGGCCAGTATCTTCCTGAATTCCTGTTATGATTGTCACTCCAATCATACACATTATCCATGGTATAGCAATGTGGCTCCATTCTCCTGGTATCTGAACAGGCATGTTGAGGAAGGGAAGGCCCATCTGAATTTTTCTTCCTGGGGTATCATGGATAAAGCACAGAAGATAACACAGCTTGACCAGATCTGTGAAGAAATCACTTACGGGCTCATGCCGTTGAATAGTTATTTGTTGATTCACACTTCCTCAAGCTTGAGTGAGCAGAATATACAGGCTATCTGTGAATGGACTGAATCTGAGGCTCTCAAGATCATGACAGGGGAATAAACTCTTTGTATAGTTATGAGCTATGTGCATGGATACACCACCCGGGAAACCCAACGCCTGCTTGAACAATCACTGATCCTTGAAGATCTTTTGCATACGGGAACCAGCTTCCTCAAAGGAGAAAGGGTGCTTGAAGCCGGGTGCGGTGTGGGTGCCCAGACAAGGATACTGGCACGCAGGAATCCTGATGCTGTCTATGAATGTGTTGATATATCCGGGGAATCCATTGAACAGGCCAGGGGAGTTGCCAGGCTGGAGGGGATAGAAAATGTCACTTTTAAACAGGCGGACCTGTATTCCCTTTCCTATAAGCCTGATAGTTTTGACCATGTATTTGTTTGTTTTGTACTGGAGCATATCCCGGATCCGGCATTTGCCCTTAAAATATTTAAGCAAGTCCTGAAACCAGGGGGAAGCATAACGCTCATTGAGGGAGACCATGGCTCGGGTTTCTGGACCCCTGAGACAGGTGAGTCAAGAATGGTATGGAAGGGACTGATCGATTCCCAGATCGAACTGGGGCATGACCCGAACATTGGACGCCGGGTATACCCATTATTGGATGATGCTGGTTTTGTCATCAGGGATGTGTCTCCAAGGTGGGTTTACGCAGATCAATCAAATCCAGTGTTGCTGAACGGTGTGATAAACCAGATCATCGCTCCCATGGTTTATTCTGCGGAGAAGCAGGTGCTTGACAGTGCTGTTATGAAGCAGGAAGATTGGGACAGGGGACTGAATGATATCCGGGAAGTTGCCCGGCATCCTGAAGGCACCTTTTTTTATACCTGGTTTAAAGGAGTTGGAGTAAAACCCTGAGTCAGGCACCGGTTTCCGGGCAACACCGTTCAGGTTACGGGGTTTATCAGATTATCGTGAGCCATGGCCAGCATGGGTCTGACCAGAACATCATCCGGACAGGCCTCCTCACAGTACCCCGGACAATCACTGCATACATCCGCCTGGCTTCCTTCCAGCTTTCCGTACCGCTCCATGGCGTATTTTTCCCGGCCCTTATTCTGGAAATAGTAATTATACCTCATAATGGTACTGACCTGTACATCATGGGGACAGGCACTAGCACATTCCCGGCATCCGAAACGGCAGTTCAGATCGCCGAATTGCTTCCTGTAAAATTCCAGCAGGGAGGTCTGATCTTTGGAAAGGATCTTGCCTGACAGGGGAGTCCATCGCTCTAAATCCTGCAGATTCTTGAAGGGCAGGCAGACCGAGTGAGCATCCGGGTTGCTGATGACGAACTGTATGGCCGCGTCAACCAGTTCTTCATCATCCATTATCCCGTATTGCCCAAAGAATTCTTTGGCCAGGTTGGATTTATCAAGCAGCCGGTCATGCCATGCCATGAGAGTATCATTGACAGGTGTGCCTTCCTGTTCGAACCTGTTGATATATCCCTCAATGGCCTGGAAGGTGATCATGGGATTGGATTTCATGATGATCGTGCCGATCTTCTTCTCGGAACAGGCGCGCAGAACTCTTTCTGCTTTTTCACGGTTAACAAAATTGTAAGTCATCAGGAATACATCGAACCGTCCGTCATTTACGGCAGCCATCAGCACCGTCTCAAGATCTTCCTCAGGGGGCAGGTACCAGGCAGATCCATGGCAGGAAACGCCTACAAACTTAACCCTTCCTTCAGCCTTTAACTGGTCCATCGCCGAATGAAATGCCTTATCTTTCAGGATCCGGGTATTCTCGGCACTATGAAGCATCATGCAATCAACATAGTCGGTCTGGAGCCTGTCCAGGGCCTTCCTGGTCTTATCTATTACATCCTCCTTGCTTTTATACTTTTCCTGTTCATAGATCTTGGTGGTGATAAATAGTTTTTTGCGGTTAAAATCCTGGATCACTTTCCCTACCATTTTCTCATGGTTTCCGTTCCCGTACTGTTCTGCAGTATCAATATAATTCAGCCCTGATTTCAGGGCCGCCCTGAGCACGGATTCCCCGGATGGGTATCCGACACCTATATCAGTAACCTCAAACCCCGTCCTTCCCAGGGTCTTGTACGCCATGCTATTTTGTCCTACTTTTTCGGCACCATCCCCGGGCTTTATAAGTAAGGGACCAGCCATGGCCCCCAGGGAAGTATTTTTGATAAATGTCCGGCGATTCAGATGTTTTTTCATGGTTTTGATTTTAACAGGAAATGCTTCCTCAGGGATTCATGCCTTGTCTTATGGTTCAGGAAAGTCCCCGTAACCATGGTGGTATGGAAGTGATCAAATTGCTTTACAACTTCAAAATCAATATGTAACATTCTCAGGCTATCCAGGTATGGCTCGCTGGTGAAAATCAGGTATTCTCCTTTTGACAGCTCCTCCTTTAGCCCTGGGATTTCCCTGTCCCTGACCTCATTATCGGCATAGAAATGGATGGTAAAAGGGAGCACGCCGAGTGTTCGGATATCATGCTCCGGGAAATGCTGGTTGGCATACCTGGCAACCTTTGTGCCGGATTGGTAGGTTAATACTTCCGGGTAAAAAATAAGGTTCAGGTAAAAATTGACCAGGATGCTCACAAGAGCAGAATAATAAAAGATTTTCCATTTTTTTTCAAGGGGATATCTTAAAAACAAAAGAATCATTATGCCTGATAAAGTAAATGCCAGGATTGCGGCTGCAGAGATTCCCCTGGGTCTGAAAAATATTTGAATGATGATCAGAAGGATTACCAACAGTATAATTGTAACAGATTGGGCAATCTTATAAAATCGTATTTCTCCCTTTGTTCCCGCACGATAAATCCAGTCAGCCGTCAGGATGGCCAGCAGGGGGAAAATTATATTGGTATAATGCGGCAGTTGAAAACCTGACGCGGAGAACACCAGGAGTGCCAGCAGGGATCCGGAGATGGTATAAAATTCCGCCTCTTGGTTTACACTACGAATATTTTGTATGATTTTCTTGAAAAAGGCATAATACATAACAATGGACCATGGGAGGAAGGCCCAGAGAAGGGTGTGGAGAAAGAAAAATGGATCCCCCGAGCCTGTAATGGGACCAGTGTTGAAGAACCTTCCGAATTGGCTGTCCCATAAAAAGAACCGGATACCGGATACGCCGGTCCGGCCAAAAACAATCTTCTCAGGATGGCTGTCAAATTGATGATACAACGTAAATAGCTCGGGTGTGATAAACAGACAGATCAGAACCAGGCTAAGGACCCATCTAGAACTCAGTATCAGCCTGAATTGTCTTTTGATCATGATCTCCCCGGCCACAGCTCCCAGTATTGGGATCAATGTAAAAAGCCCTTTCGTCATCACCGCCAGGGCAGTAAAAAGCGAAGCCCAGAGCAGGCTGGTCCAACGATACCGCTGCACCAGCCTGTGATAATGGTAAATGCCCGCGATTACCAGTCCGGTTAGAATTGGTTCGGCCCTCACATCGTTGTTTGAAATGAAGAGATGCTGGGCAGTGGCCAGTATCAATACGGACAGTAATGCTGTTTCCCGGTTATACAGTTCATTGGTGAACCTGTAGGTATAAATCAGGGCCATCAGGGTGAACAGGATGGCTGGAAGTTTATAGGCAAAGGTGTTGATCCCGAATATTTTAAAGCTGATGGCAGTAACCCAGAATGGGAAATGTGGCTTATCCAGCCAGTCCACCCCGTCAAATGTAAGATCCAGGAAATTATTGGAAAGGGCCATCTCTTTTGCAATACTTGCATACAGGGCCGAGTCAGAAAGGAACACATCATTCATCAAACCAGCCAGATGTGCCAGGATGGTCAGCCCGAGAAGGCTATAGAAGATCAGAAGATTATTTTTTCCCTGGATATTGATAATATCTGGATTATTTGGTTGCCACAGTTAAACCTGCAATTCCTCCGAGGAATGGGCGGTATTCAATCTTGTTAAAACCAGTACCTGACAACAACTGTTTTATCTCAGCTGGTTCATAAAAATTCCGGGCCGAAGCTGCAAGGTACCTGTAGGCACCTTTATATCCTGAGAGCCATCCGCCGATCCCTGCCACAAAAACCTTAAGGTAAAGCCGGAACAGGCTTCTCATTACCCGATTCTTCGGCTGGCTGCTTTCAACTATGACAAATTTCCCCTGGGGTTTCAGGACCCTGTAGATCTCATGCAGGAATTTCTCCCGGTCCGGATTCTTGTAGGTAAGGTTTCGAAATGCAAAGGCTATCCCGATCACATCGAGATATTCATTTTCAAGAGGCATTGATGCGGCATCCCCGTGAATGAATTCGATGTTATTGAGCTTGGCTTTATTTGCTTTTTCCCTGGCTACTACCAGCATGGGCTGGCTGTAATCAAGCGCCTGAATTATAGTTTCACCATTTACCTCTTTTGCTAACCGGATGGCCAGATCACCTGTGCCTGTGCAGAGGTCCAGAACCAGGGAAGGTTCTCCTTCCAGGCATTTTCGCACTGCAGCTCTTCGCCAGCGTTCATCCAGGCGCCAGGTCAGGACCCTGTTTAACATATCGTAACGGGCAGGGACTTCGTTAAACATTTTTTCCAGCGGCCGCCACTTTTTCTGCTCTGTTTGTGTCTCAGTTCTCATTTTATATTGTAATGAAGGTCTTAAAGTTAAACGGATTCACTATTTTTTGATTAATAAAGTTGAAATAATTTGATGATGCTTTGATAAAATGTCCAGCCTTTCCTATATTGATTACCAAATCCTGCGACTATGAAAAAGTTCATCAGAAGAATAGTATGGCTACTGGTACTGGCAATCGTTGTATTTACAGTAATATATGCCTGGCCCCGGGCACCTATCATCACTGCATTCGCCGCCAGGGGCATGTGTTCTGGCGTGTTTGTAATGGACAGGCAAGCGGAGAGGGTCAGCCAGGAGGACCTTTCCTTTTTCCCCATCAGCCTGGCCAAAACAAAAATTGATTACGAGGAGAAATCGGTTACGGCAAGGGTATTGGGACTGGCAAAAAGGAAAGCAGTTTATCGCGAGGGCCTGGGAGCGGTTCTGGTTTTAGACATACCTGAAGAGGAACTAAGGGCCAAAGCAGTTACCAGACCAGATCCTGGTTATGATCCGGATACGATTCCCTGGCCGAAAGGGAATTTGATCCCTGACAACCTGCCTGGAGGAGTGGATCATGAGAAATTGAATACCATTGTGGAAAATGCATTCGATGGGGCCGATGCCGAACCATTCAAAAAAACACTTGCTGTGGCAGTGGTATATAACAACGTGCTTATCGGAGAGAAGTACCTTGATCCAAGCCATGAAGGTACTCTTTTTCATGGGTGGTCGCAGGCTAAAAGCATAACCAATGCCTTGATCGGGGTACTGGTCAAAGAGGGAAAACTCGAGGTAAACAAATCCCCGGATATCCCGGAATGGAAGAATGATGGACGCAATGAGATAACCCTGGATCATTTACTTCATATGACCGACGGACTTCACTTTGTAGAAAATTATTTCGATATATCTGAAGTGACCAGGATGCTCTATACAAGTGATGATATGTATCAATTCTCCATCAGTAACCCCCTGGAACACAGTCCGGGTACAGTATGGAACTACTCCGGGGGCTCTACCAATATACTTTCGGGGATTATCCGCAATTCAATAGGAGATGATACCGAATATTATGATTTTCCCTACGAGAAACTGTTCCATCGAATAGGAATGCTCCATACATTGTTTGAAACTGATGGAGCTGGGACTTTCGTCGGATCATCCTACTGTTATGCTTCGACGAGGGACTGGGCCCGGTTTGGCTTGTTGTATATGAATGAGGGGGTTTTTGTCGGGGATACAATATTCCGGGAAGGATGGGTGGATTATTCCACGGAACCGGCTCCAGGTTCCCAGGGCCAGTATGGGGCACAAATCTGGCTTCAGAAAAAAGATGGCAGGTACCCTGAAATTCCTGAAGACATGTTTCTAATTGACGGGTTCCAGGGCCAGCGGGTATTTGTAATCCCTTCGAAAAAGTTGGTTGTGGTGAGGATGGGTTACAGCATGAAGAATTTCGACATGAATGAATTCCTGAAGGAGATTATCAGTACCCTGCCCGGGTAATAGCAGAGGTTAATAACGACAATAATGCCGGCAAGGAATACTGGCTGTCGAAAATTTTACTTTGTCCCAAATAACCGGTCCCCGGCATCTCCCAGTCCGGGTACAATATATCCCTTATCGTTGAGTTTCTCATCCAGCGCTGCAAGGTATATATCTACGTCAGGGTGGTGTGATTCAATCAGCCTGACCCCTTCAGGAGCTCCCACTATGCACACAAGCTTGATCACTGCAGCTCCTTTCACCTTCAGTCCGCTGATGGCAGCACTTGCACTGCCTCCGGTGGCAAGCATGGGATCGAGTACCATCACAATGGCATCAGTGAGATTTTCAGGTACCTTGGAATAATAGGCAACGGGAGCCAGCGTTTCCTCATTCCTGTACAAGCCTATATGTCCAATTTTCGCCATTGGTATCAGGTTGGTAATCCCATCCACCATCCCCAATCCCGCCCGTAAGATGGGAATCAGTACAATATCTTTGACGATCTCATGAGTGGCACAGGTGCCCACCGGGGTCTCAACGATAACCTTTTTCACCGGAAGATCACCACTGATCTCATAGGCCATTAG
>JAZGGT010000349.1:0-2676 GCA_036480555.1 Bacteroidales bacterium
GGCATTTCAGAGAAAACCCTTCTGATCCAGTACAGGTATTCCCGGTAATCAATATTCCTGACCTCTGTTTCATCCATGTAGAAGGATGTCAGGGTCACCCTGCGGGGAACGTTATTCCAATCGTACAATACATCCTGTTCAACCCGTCCCATGGTAAATGATCCTCCTTCAATGAACACCAATCCCGGGCCGGTGGGCTGCTCATAATTCTGGGCAACTTCATAGCCTCCCCAGTCAGGATCATTGTATTCCCAACCTGTTGTAGTAGATTCTCTACCGCTCTGGGTTATATCTTTACCGCCACAGGAAGCAACCACCAATGCGACCGCTATTAAAATGGAAAGAATGTTAACCTTGCTTGTCATGGTTCTCTCTTTTTTAAGCTATTTATAAGATTCTCAAATATAATTTTTTTTTCAACCGCTTTTAAAGCAGCGTCCCAAAAATAACTAACTTTTAGGACATTTTATTGCCTTAAAATTTATTCGTTGACCCTTTTTATACTCCAATTTGATTAAAAAGGTTACCTCATGTGCCCCCATATTTCGCATTGTCCGCCATGGATCCATCACATTGAAGTCATAAGAATACCCTATCCGGAAAAAATCATGTTCATAACCGAAGTGAACTGAAAAGGCATTCAGGGCGAAATCTGAACTGTGCCTGAACCACAACCCGGCATGTAAGTAATTGTAAATCACATTCAATCCGTAGTTTGCCTGCCTGAAATCACCCTGGTGCAGGTAGACAAGGTTCGGATTCAGTGTCAGTGCTTCCCTGCCCAGCTTTTTCTCATAAATGGAAAGAAATACACCGCCATGTACCGTAAGTTTTCTCGGTAAAGGTTGGAGATAGGTTTTGGAATATGAGGTATTTGGCCTGGTTAAATGGTGCATTGAAACACCACCGTAAGCAATCCTGTTATACATGACAAAACCCACTGCAAAATCAGGATACCCCTTATTCATATCAGAAATGGGTTCTGAATGTCCGATATATATCCCCGTAGCATCCAGTCCATCCGGAAGGATCATACCGGCTGTCTTCAGGAACCGATGGCAGTAAGATGCCTGGAAACCAGCGTTTATCACAAAATCAGGGCTCACTGCAAGAAAATAGGAATAGATGGCATCAATACTGGTTTTGTTGATGGTGCTACCCTGGACATCATTCATTATGTTGATCCCAATACCTCCCTGCAAGAGTCTTACAGGCATATCGTATGCAGCATTGTATGTGACAAATGGGGATCCCATGGCAGGGATCTGGTTCCTGTAGGAAGCCGACACCCTGGGTTGATGGGCCGAGCCGGCATAAGCGGGATTCAGGACCAGGATACTGTTATAAAACTGTGAAAAAAAAGGATCCTGACCGCTTAGATTCGGTTGAATAATGATCAATGAGATTACTATTAGAAAAGACCTGTTCAAATCCTGATTTTATTTAACATAATATTTATACTGATAAACAGCAATAAAGTTTTTTTGAGCCCGTTAGAATGAAACGTAAATACCATTAAAATATGTTATTTTACTGGTCATATTACTGCACATGGTTTCAAGCCGCACTTGCCATACATACATCCTGAGTGTTATTCTCCTTGTGCTGCCAGTCGCATTGTCCGGACAGCATGACCAGGGAATCCGGACCCTGCAATGGTCACCTGTAATAAAGATGCGGGTGGAGAACAAGAACAGGGATATTCTCCATTTTAAAAATGCCACCTACTCGCTAAATACTTTATTACCAATTTTTTATGAAAATTTAAAAATAGATAATAATTACGAATATGATATTGATATTTATAACCAGGTCTTTCAGGCCGTTGATATCTCGCTGATACGGAATGTTGATAACTTGGACAGCATTACCTCAACGGTCTATGCAGAAAGTCAGCTTGCCACATTAAGGAAAGAAAGATTTCTGCAGATAAATATCCTCCCACTTCGTAAAAATGCCCAAACCGGACAGGTGGAGATGCTTACATCTTTCGGTATCCGCCTGATCCCCCGTCCCGCACCAATGAAAAGCATGCAGGCGTCCGCCAGGCAATATACCAGCCAGTCTGTCCTGGCAAGTGGAAACTGGGTAAGGGTCAAAGTAGAAGAAGATGGGATCTACCATCTGACCTGGGAGCAGCTGTCTGACCTGGGCATTTCAAATCCGGCTAATGTCAGGGTATTTGGCAATGGCGGTGGATTGCTGCCAGTCATGAATCAGGGCTCCAGGCCTGACGATCTGCTCGAAAATGCAGTGTTTTTTGAGAAAGGAAGCGACGGGGTATTTAACCAGGGAGACTACATACTATTCTATGGACAGGGAGCAGATATATGGACCTACGATGAATCGAAAACATTCTTTAACCGGACCGTCCATGACTATGCCTCCTTTTCATATTATTATCTGACCGATGATCCGGGTGCTGGCAAACAGATGCAGGTGGCGGCATCACCCTCAGGCCCGTCCAACTACACAGTCACGCAGTATGATGATATCCGGCATCATGAACTGGATGATATAAACCTGCTTGGTTCCGGACAGGAATGGTATGGTGAACATTTTGACATTGTAACGGAACAAACTTTTATCCTGGATGGGGCGGACATCCTGCTGACCGAAGATGTAAAGGTCAGGATCAATGCGGTTGCCCGTGCATCAGCAACCACAAGTTTCCAG
>JAZGGT010000350.1:0-20141 GCA_036480555.1 Bacteroidales bacterium
CAGCTTATCTCAGATTTCAGATACTTTCTGAGTTTCCGGAAACCCCACCGGGCAGTGTTTGCTTTTAGATTGGGAGGGGCCATCAATGCAGGCAATTACCAGTTCTACCAGGCAGCCAGCATTGGTGGGACCAGCAACCTCAGGGGACACCGGGCTACCCGGTTTTCCGGTGATGCTTCTGTCTACCAGAATACCGAACTTCGTTATAAACTGTTCAATTTTTCAACCTATTTTGCAAAGGGGGAATTCGGGATCATCGGATTCAATGACATTGCCCGGGTATGGTTAGGAGGAGAGGACTCACAGGTATGGCACCATGGCTATGGTGGAGGTATCTGGATGTCTCCATTTAGCATGGCTGCACTTTCTGCAACCTATGAATGGTCGAAAGACGAGTCACCCGGCTTATTTACTTTCAGGTTCAGGTTCCTATTTTGATCTCTCAGGTCTGTCTTTTTATGTATTTTTCAGATTAAATGTTAAGTTTGCCAGAGCAAACTCCACTTTACAAGAAATGAAGCTTACTATCCTACCTCTCCTAGCCATCCTGTTTGTTTTTACTGATGCACGGGGACAGTTATTCGACAGCGATATTTATAATGTTAATCCCTATGTCGATGGTGCCATTACATTAGGTGCATTTGTTACCAATTATTGGGGTCTCAGGGTGGTTGACAGGAAAGCCCCCCTGGACTCAGCCGAGATCGCCGCTCTTGATGCAAATGACATTAACGCATTCGACAGGTCTGCCACCGAGCAGGATGCTTCCTATATGTATCAGGCATGGGATATTTCGGATGTGGGAATGCGCGTCAGTTTTTTCCTGCCCGCATTACTGATGCTCGACAAAGATATCAGGCAGGACTGGGCACCGATAATTTTACTTTACCTTGAAACTGAGGCCATTGTGGGAAATTTGTTCTCCTGGGGGGCAGCCATACATATTGACAGGATCAGGCCGCTGGTATATCATCCGGATGTTTCTTATGACGACAAAACATTTAAACGCAATAAGAATTCTTTCTATAGCGGTCATGTCTCCTCTTCTGCTGCAGCCAGTTTTTTCGTAGCCAAGGTGTATTGTGACTACCACCCCGAACTGGGCAATAAAAAGTTTATCTTTTACGGACTTGCGGTAATACCACCGGCATTTACTGGTTACTATCGCTACAAGGGTATGAAACATTTCCCCACAGATGTCCTTACCGGACTGGCAGTCGGAGCCGCCACCGGGATCCTGGTGCCTCATCTGCATAAGAAACGCAAGAATGAAAACCTGACAATTATACCCGTAGCAGGTCATTATACAGGCTTCGCGATGAACCTGAAATTCTAATACCATCCACCAGGCTGGATTCTTAACTTTCCCTGATTAATTTTTTTACATACAATTATACTGCTATCTTGCATTTATTGAAGGTGTACAATTATGATAATTACAAATAATTTGACTAACTTATTTGTGGATTTTGATCCGATCTGGCATGAAGAAAAAGATCAAACCTTTTGAAGCCATCAAGAAAGATAAAAGGATCTACCGGCACATCTTTGAGAACATGGTGGAGGTCCTGTACAGGGCGGATAATGAAGGAAAAATCACCTTGATTTCTCCATCCGCTGTAGACATGTTCGGATACGAAAGTGTGGATGATTTTATTGGCAAAAACATTGCAGAGACCTTCTATTATGATCCTACTGACAGGAAAGTGTTTCTGGATAAATTATCCGAGCAAGATAAAGTCGTTCATTATCCCCTGGTCTTGAAAAAAAAGGACGGGGCCATGTTCCATGGCAAAACCACCTCCTACTATATTTACGATGATAATTGCAACCATGTCGGTGTGGAAGGGATCATCATGGATACCTCAGATCAATTTCTTGCCGAGCAGGCACTTCAACAGGCTGCCGACATTGTAGGTAACACACAACTGGGAATGTACATCTACCAGCTGGAAGACCTGGATGATGACAAAACACTCAGGATGATTTCCGCCAATCCTGCTTCTGAGATCCTGACTGGTGTGCCGGCCACCGAGGTGATTGGAAAGACGCTCGATGAAAATTTTCCTGGTCTGCGTGATAAAGGAATTCCTCAACAGTATGCAGAGGTGGTACGGTCTCAAAAACCAATTGAAATAGAAGACATTTACTATGGTGACGATCGCGTCATTGCTGCCGCCTATTCAGTGAAAGCATTCCCATTGCCTAATGATCAGGTCGGCGTGTCCTTCGAGAATATCATGGGCAGAAAAAAGATCGAAAATGAAATCATAGCCAAAAATGAGGAACTTGAAAAAACCCTGGCCAGGATCAATGCAATGCATACCCAGCTGATCCTCTCTGAAAAGATGGCCTCCCTTGGTGAAATCACGGCAGGTGTGGCACATGAGATTAAAAATCCATTGAATTTCATTACTGGAAATATTGAACCTCTTAAAAGAGATATTTCAGATCTTCTTGAAGTCCTGGGGAAATATGAAAGTGTAATTAAAGCTCAGAATTTACAGGAAGCATTTTCTGAAGTTGAAGCCATTAAATCAGATATGGACTTTGAATTCTTGGTTAAGGAAATTCAAAAGCTTACGGAAGGTATTACAGAAGGAGCGAACAGGACAAAGGAGATCGTGAAAAGCCTCGGCAGCTTTTCCCGTAAGGGTGATGACAAATTTGTGATGTGTAATATTCATGAAGGTATTGATTCTACTTTGATCCTTCTGGGAAGCAAAATCAAGAACAGAATCACTATAAATAAGGAATACGGTGAAATCCCTCAGATGGAGTGCCAGCCCGACAGACTGAACCAGATATTTATGAATATCCTGTCCAATGCCATCCAGGCCATTGATGAGAAGGGAGAAATATTCATCAAAACAGTATCCGAAGGCGCCAGCGTTAGCATAACAATCCGGGATTCCGGAAAAGGCATGGACGAGGAGGTACAAAAGCGGATATTTGAACCCTTTTATACTACGAAGGATATGGGCAAGGGTACCGGACTGGGCTTGTCCATCAGCTATTCAATCGTAGAACAGCACAATGGTAAAATCAATATGTCAAGTGAACTTTCTAAAGGAACGGAATTCATCATTACACTGCCGGTGCAGCAAAAAAGCAGCAATGTATGATCCAGTTAATCCTTGGAATTGAGTAAGTTATTGATCTTTAAGAAAATTATACGTTTCAATCTGTGCCCTGATCTTGCCCCCCTCCCCTGCTGGTTTTGGTAAATTATTATGCTCGCTATCGAGTATTCTTGCCTTGGTATTATCTTTCAGCTGCAGGTCCAGGATCTCCAAAACTTCCCTTTTAATCTCCTCATCAAATACCGGAAAACCAAGTTCAATCCTCCGGTTCAGGTTTCTGTTCATCCAATCTGCTGAGGCCATATATATCTCTGGATTACCTCCATTATGAAATACAAAAACCCGGGCATGTTCGAGAAAACGGTCTACAATCCTTGTTACGGTAATGTTCTCACTGAATTTTTTTCCTGGGACCAGGCAGCAGATGCCACGGACCAGCAAATCAATTTTAACCCCTTTCCGGCTCGCTTCGTAGAGTTTATCTATCATTTTTTTATGATCCAGTCCGTTCATTTTTAATATCATCCTGGCTTCACGGCCAGCTTCAGCATTGCTGATCTCCCTGTCGATCTTTTTGATAAACTCTTTTTTGATATTGAGCTGTGCGACCAGCAGATATTTTAGCTTTGGCTTTACGTCCTGTTTCTCCAGGTAACTAAACAGATCTTTCAACTCGGAGGTAATCTTTTCATTGCTTGTAAACAATCCATGGTCAGCATAAATCCTGGCCGTTTTCTCGTTGAAATTGCCCGTACTTAAAAATGCATATGCTGCCAGTTTATTTTTAACCGGTTTCTTCAATACCAGAGCAACTTTGGCATGGACTTTCAGTCCGGGTATACTATATATTATCTTTATGCCCGCTTTACTCATTATCTTGGCAAACTGCAGATTGGCATATTCATCAAACCTTGCTTTCAGTTCCACGAATACCGTTACCCGCTTACCATTATTCCTTGCATTCAACAGTGCATTCACTACCGCCGAATCAGACGCAACCCGGTACTGGGTGGTTTTTATATCTTTCACCTTCGGGTCAATTGCAGCTTCATTCAAAAATCGCAGGACGGGATCATATGAGTGGTACGGAAAATGAAGCATCCAGTCCTTTTCTCCAATGGCATCAAGCATGGAAGGATAAGATTCAAGATCCTTTTTATAAAGGGGTGGAAGGGATTTAATTTCCAGTTTTGGGGACAAAGGATTAGGGAAGGAAAAAAGATCGGAAAAATTATGGTATTTCCCGCCAGTAACCAGATCTTCCCTTGATATTCTTAAGCTTTGAATTAAGAAGTCCAGAAATGATGCCGGGATTTTATTGTCATAGAGAAATCTGGCTGGAGCCCCTGTTTTTCGCTTCACCAGGGAAGTGCTGATCTTTACTGGCAGGTCACCTGTAAATTCATCATCAATGCCCAAATCAGCATCCCGTGTAAGTTTGACACTGTAGGATGATACTATATCATATCCCGGGAAGAGGATATCCAGGTTCATCCTGACAATATCATCCAGGAACATGATGCAATGCTGTCCATTGGATTCAGGTAATTCAATAAACCTGGGAAGATGATCGGTGGGAATATTGACAATGGCATAACGTGCCTTGCGCTTCTTATTAACTTCCTTAACCGAATCAGACTTTTTCACCAGTTTTACGGCCAGGTAGATAGCATCGTGCTGAAGGAAAGGAAGGACTTTCCCTTTTAATAGCAATATAGGCTGGAGGTAGGGTACTAATTCATGGAAAAAAAATTGCGCGATAAATTCCATTCGAAATTTGTTCAGTCGCTGATTTTGGCGTAATTGGATCCTGTTTGCCCTGAGCTGAGGGACAAGCTCCTTCCAGAAGATTGATCCAAACTCATTTTGCTGCTTATCAACGATCATCAAAATCTGTTGCAACAGGACTCTGGAGTCCTCGGACGATCTCCTGTATGCAGCCACCCTTACCTGGAAGAATTCATCAAGGTTGGAAGAATAGATAGCAAGGAATTTCAATCGCTCATACAATGGTAAACTGCTGTCTTTCGCTTCATCAAGGACACGTCCGTTAAAAGACAGCCAGCTGATGTCACGGTTGATATATTTACCGGTTTTTTTCATCTTCGTATATTGACTTTGAGGATGGTAAAATCATCTTCCAGTTTTCCTTCCTGATTCAGTGTAGCTAACTTTTCATACAGGGCTTCGATCTCATCACCTTGTTCATTTTGATAAGTACCAATAAAATTCTCCAGGTCCCCTATGCTCATTGTACTCCCATCGGGAAGATTTACTTCATATGCACCGTCCGTATATAGATATATCACAGTTTTCCCTCCTACTTCGATACGATCACTATGAAAACTAAGATTTTCTTCCACCCCCACCATTATGTTTTTTGATGGGAACCGGACAGGTTTTGCACCCTCCCTGTACATCAGTAAAGGAGGATGCCCTGCACCGGCAAATTTTATTTCGTCTTTTGAGGGATTGTATACTGCGTACCACATGGTAATGAACTTGGCATGGTGATCCGTCATCTGGAAAACAGCGTTCAAACCCTTCAGTACTTCCTCGGGATTCCTGAAGTCTGTATCTTTCAGACTCTGGTATTTCAAGGTATTCAAAACGGAAACTGAATGAAGAGCAGCTTCGATGCCATGCCCTGTAACATCCAGTAAATAGATGGCAAGATGATCATCATCAATCCAGTGATAACCAAAGCTATCCCCACCAAGTTGTACAGAGGGTACTATTTTCCATTGAATTTTCAGATGAGGATTGTCGATGGGATCAGGCAATAGGGATCTGACATAATTTGAGGCCTGTTCAAGATCAGAATTGATAATGGCCAGGTATTGATCTTTTTCCACATTCAAATTCCTGAGTTCTTCCTCTGATCGTTTAAGAGCCATTTCAGCCTTTTTCCGCTCAGTAATGTCCTCCGTGACCCCCACCAAATGAGTTATCTCATCCTGTTCATTCCGGTACGGATAATAGGTCACTGCATAATACCTCCGCTCTCCCCCTGATATGATGAACGTATCTTCCTCCTTGTATATGTCTCCCTGGAGACACTGATCAATCTTTCCTTTGATCTCCCTTCTGAATTTCTCTTCCCCCCAGACGTCGGCGACGGATTTACCAATAAAATCCTCTCTTGATCTTCCGAAAGCACGGCACAGGGAGTCGTTCACCAGTTCATACACATAATCCCTGTTTATCAGGGTCATCAATTCACCATAGGCATTAACGATAAATTTATACTTTCCTTCGATTTCCCGAATATCCCCACTTGCTCTGGCATAGAGATCAATCTTGGATTCAAGTTCGGCGATCTTTTTACTGGCTTCTTCCAATGCCGAAAATAACTTTTTGTTTGAGTCTGAAACTGGTGTCATTGAATTGATTGATTTGAATTATTCAGTCCCTTCACTGAATTCCCTGAGCTGAATAAATAATTTCTTCAATCTGTAATGAAGCATAAGTCTGATCAGAGGGCTGAGTATCCAGGTGATTAATGCTATCGGCTCAAAATGTACCTCGTATTGCAGTCGGGTACCGGATTCATGATCTTCCAGAATGGTATAAGTATACATTTTCCGGGCTACAAATGTCCTCTCCACAAGTTCACCATAAACCAATTTGTTGGTGCCAAAATCATTTGAGACGGTTTGTATCCTGTAGTTGCGATTACTTATAACACATTCATGAACGAACCCAACCCGGTTCACACGTTCTAACTCATAATTAATCTCAGAGGCATCTCTGTTAATATTTGCCCTGAACTCCAGATTGCTGGCTATTTCATAAATCTTCTCCTTTGGAGCATTGATTAAACCACTAAAACGTACTGGATTTTTATGTTTAAAAGGATGGACCTTTGTGGGAAGGTCCCTGACTTCATCGTGCAAAGGAGTCAAAAGAATATACCTGTAACTAATTTTACCCAGCTCTTTATAATTTGTCGATCCTTTAAATATTTCTTTAAATTCATTTTTTAATACTGGGGAGTCCAGTGGAAAGACTTCGGACATATTATCGGTCAGCAACAAATATTCCGAATGATCTATGTTGTTTTTCAGAAGTCTGTGTGCTAAAATCACATCTTTACCGTATGGTTTATTTCTTTTATTAATCCTGGTAAAGTCAAATGTACCAAGATGTACAATGAATTTAAGGCTGAGATTAGAGGCGGTGCTGCAGGCACCGCAATGACATATTCTGTAATATTCATAATTTTTAAGATGAGCATGGAAGTTCAAGAACATAATTTTGATCTGGTCGCTTAATTCACCAGGCTTAGGAATGAAATCCTTTCTGTAAAAAAATACAGCATCCCCTTCAACTTCTGCAACCTTCAGATCAAGTTCATTTGAATTGATGATTATCTGCAGCAATTCAGAAATGATATGTTTACTATGCGATATTTCTGTCTTCTGGATAAAATGCGTGAATCCGCTAATATCAGGTATGCAGATTAGTGATCGGGCTTGATCCATCTTTTTTATCCCGCATTCGGGACCGCTAGGATAAATATTGCGAATAATATACTCGAGATTATCAGGCCGACCATAAATACAGTATAGGCCACCCGCAGCAAGTTATACTTTCTACCAATCACCTTCCCCAGGCTGTACTGATCCCTGATCATACTGGTATAAAGATAATTGTTGTCTTTCATCATCTCCTTTACGGCCCATTCATATTCATTCATGGTCATGTTGTAGAAGTTGCCGAAAAACAACAGATTGACTTTCTTATTATGGATGTCTTCCTCGGTAAACTTGCCGGAAGAAATTTTTGGACGGGTAGACAGTATGGCAAAAATAATGGTAATCAGGCAGGTAGAAAGAAACACGATGCCCGGTATGATGAAATTCGGATAATCAGCTACCCTGCTAACCCCCATTGATACCAGGACTGTCAGTATGATGGAATTTATGGATATCAATATATTGGCTTTATTATCGGCTATGGAGCTCAAATTGATCTGGTTCCTTGCCGTCAGACGGAACATCGATTCCACACCCCTTCCCGGCAGTTTTTCCTGTTGCAGTTTTTGATTCAGCTTTTTGTTCTGGAACTCCATTTTTTTCAGGTTTTTGTTGGACTTGTCCGACATCCTTGAAAGTCTTTCCAACAGTAACTGGAAGTTTACATGCTTGCCCTGGCCCAGGTTATGACTGGCATATTCTGTGTAAAACTTATGATTGTTGAAGAGCTCAATTGTTTCTAAGTAGTAATTCTTTTTGCTTATTTTTTTCTCTCTCGTATGGTTCCATTCTGCTCTCAACAGCATTGTACGCTCTATATAGAAGTCTTCGGACAGATACGACATATCTGCGTCACAAACAACCGACGCGATTAGGTCATCCTTGGGATCCTGGGGCATCCTGGTGGCTTCAATACATTTATGGACATGATCAATTACCTCTGCTGAGATGCCATTTGAGGATAAATACTCCCTGGCCATCTTCTGGCTTTCAGTCTCATGATCCTCCGTTGAAAAAAGAAATCCGATATCATGGAACCATGCTGCTGTTTCTGCAATATCCTGCTCGGTTTCGGTGAGTCCGGATTCCTTTCCTATGACCCTTGCCTGGCCCGCCACATATTGGGTATGATCCAGGTCATGATAGCTTATTCCCTCTGGTAATTGCTCCTTGAATAATTTCTCTACATACGATTGTACCGCACTGATGTTAATGTCAACCATTTGGATGGATTATGTTAGTAGTCGTTTTTTTCCGTATTTTAGTTATTTCCATATTAATCTCAGATGCCATTACAGATAAAAATACAGAAATTTTACTTAACCTGTTATTCAATACTCAGGAGTGTGCCAGCCCTTGCATCCCTTTTTTTACTCATGTCCTTTTGCAAGTCCCCGGATTTCAACTATAAAAACAGCCTATATGCTCTTGGAAATCCGGATCAAAAATTTACCATGCCTGCCAGCCTTGAAGAAATCTCGGGCATAAGCTGGACCGGAAAAGGAACACTGGCATGTATCCAGGATGAAAATGGAATCATATATTGTTATAATCTTGAGAAAGAGAAAGTCGTCTCTGAGGTTAAGTTTGGTAAAGATGGTGATTATGAGGATATCTCCGTTGTGAAGAACACTGCCTATGTACTGAAAAGTAACGGGCACATATTCCGGGTAAAAAACTTCAAAAAGGATGAGATAAAGGTAAAAAGGTACAAAACCCTGCTGTCTAAAAAAAATGATGCGGAAGGAATGTTTTATGATTCATCAGAAAACCGGTTGCTGATCGCCTGCAAGGGATCTCCATCCTTCGAAAAAGAAAATCCTTATAAGGGTTACAGGGCCGTTTATTCTTTTGACCTGGAAACAAAGCAAATGCTGGAAGAACCTGCCTACCTGATTGATCTCCGTAAAATTGACAGTTACAAGGATCAGGGTAACTTTACTCAATTTTCAAGCAAGCTGGCAAAGATTCTCGGTATTACAGATCCGTACGCGAGTTTCAGACCATCCGGTATTGCTATCCATCCATTGACCGATGAGATCTATATCATCAGTAGTGTCGGCAAGTTGTTGGCCGTACTGGACAGGGAGGGACTCATATTGGATGTTCATGCCCTGGATCCAAATCTATTCAGGCAACCGGAAGGGATCTGCTTTTCCCCGGAAGGTGATCTGTATATTTCCAACGAGGGAAAGGGAGGAAAAGGATATATTTTGAAATTTAAACTCAAACATGATGAATAAGTTTTTGAGATTTATCTATATGCTGTCTCTGCCTGGCATCATGTCCTGTTCCAGCAACAAACCCTTTTACAATGAAAGGGTTGAAAACTGGAATGAGGAGGTCCCTTCTGCTTCAACCTCCACATCTTATTCCGTATTTCTGATAGGTGACTCGAGGCGGGCTTATGAAAATCCCTATCTCATGAAAATGATGAAAACCCATCTGGAAGCAGCAAGAGAAAAAAGCGCCGTCGTATTTCTCGGCGACAATGTCCAACCAAGCGGATTGCCGGATTCTACCCACAGGGATTGGGAAATTGCCGAAAAAAGCCTTTCTGCCCTTCTCAATATTCTGAAAGATTACCTGGGAGAGATCATATTCCTGCCTGGAAACCATGACTGGGCAAGGGGTGGCAAGGATGGCCTTAAAAATGTTAAGAACCAGCGCAAATACATTGAAGATAACCTGGACAGGAAAGATGTGTTCCTTCCGAAAAAGGGCCGGCCGGGTCCTGCTGAAATTAAACTGAGTGATGATATTGTTTTGATTGTTTTTGATTCACAATGGTGGTTCCATGAAAATGATAAAAGTTACGCAGGCATCGTAGATGAGGCGGATCTTTTTGTCCAGATCGAGGATGCTGTAAGCCGTAACAAGGATAAAAAAGTCATTGTAGCCACCCATCACCCCTTGTATAGTGTGGGTAACCATGGTGGTCATTTCCCGGGATCCAGCATTCTATTCCCCTTGCTGGAAGTAAATAAAGCCCTCTACATTCCGCTTCCCGGCTTCCTTTATACAGGATACCGGAAATTCTTAGGTGCCAGCCAGGACCTTGCTAATCCACATTACAAAATGCTGAAAGACGCCCTGCTGGAAACTTTTGAAGGACATTCCAACATCATATATGCTGCGGGTCATGAACATAACCTGCAATATGCCCAGAAAGACTCCAATCATCATATCGTCAGCGGGGCCGCAGGGATAACCACCTATGCGGCACAAAGCAAGAAAACCGATTTTGCCCAGATGCAGGAGGGCTTCGCAAAACTGAGTTTTAAAAATAACGGGGATGTATGGCTGGAGTTTTTTACGACAGAATCCGTAGAAGATGAAGACCAGCAAGGCAATGATCCAGCCGGACACCTGGCATTCCGGAGAAAAATATTCAATAAACCTGTTTATGACAAGGAGAAAATTGAAGATTTCCTGAGCGACATAGACTATTCGGACAGCACCATTACGACTTATCCCAATGGAGAAAAATATGAGGCCAGCAAGTTTAAGAGGGTATTTTTCGGGGATAATTACCGTGAAGAATGGGTCATTCCGGTTGAGGTCCCAGTCTTTGATTTCAACAATGAAAAAGGCGGATTGGAGATTGTGAAGAAGGGTGGTGGTGGACAAACAAAATCCCTGCGACTGGAGAATGATAAAGGACAGCAATATGTCCTGAGATCCATTGAAAAGGACCCTTCCAAGGTCATCCCTGAAGTTGTAAAAATTGAGCTGGCAGTTGACGTAGCACAGGACCAGATGTCGGCATACCTTCCCTGGGCGGCGCTGTCCGTTCCCAGGCTGGCGGATGCTGCAAATATTTACCATACCAATCCGAAAATAGTCTACCTGACCAAGGATCCGAGATTGGGAAAATACCTGGATGATGTCTGGGAGGGACTCTACCTGTTCGAAGAAAGGCCAAACGGAAACCGGAAAGATGTGGAGAGCTTCGGACGCTCTAAGGATATCATTGGAACACCTGATATGTTTGATGAGATGATTGATGACCATGATAACCAGATGGATCAGGAACATTATTTAAAGTGCAGGCTTTTTGATGTTTATATAGGGGACTGGGACCGCCACGAGGACCAGTGGAGATGGGCTGGGTTTAAAGATGATAAGCAGACGATCTACCGGGCTGTGCCAAGGGATAGAGACCAGACGTTTTTTCTGAACGAGGGATTTTTTCCATGGATATCAAGCAGGAAGTTTGCCCTCAGGATGAACCAGGGTTTTAAATATGAGATCAAGGATCTGGGTGGACTCGTAATGCAGGGCAAATGGCTTGATAGAAGGTTCCTGAACGAACTGGAAAAAAAGGACTGGATAAAGGCAGCTGAGAAGATGCAGTCCGGATTTACCGACGAACTCATCCAGGCAGCCATCTCCGACATGCCTGGACAGATAACAGAGGTAAAAGGTGCCACTATCATTGCCAAACTCAAGGCACGGAGGGATCAGCTTCCGGAATTTGCCGAAAGGCATTATGCTATCATATCAAAAAAAGTTGATATTGTTGGAAGCGATAAACGGGAACAATTCCGTGTTGAGAGGCTGAACGATAATGAAACAGAAGTAAAGGTCTGGTCAGTCAGCAGCAAAGGCAATAAGAAAGACAAAATATACGACCGGACATTCAATCATAATGAAACCAGTGAGATAAGGTTGTATGGACTAAAGGGAAAAGACGAATTTGATATCGAAGGAGAAGTTGATAAGGGGATAAAGGTCAGGATTATCGGCGGACCAGACAAAGATGATATTAAGGATAGATCAAAGGTCCGTGGTTTGTCTAAGAAGACAATTGTGTATGATAAGAAAGGGAAGAATGAGATCGAATTCGGGACTGAAGCAAGGAACAGGACATCCAAAAACCGGGAGAAAAATTCATATAACTATTATGCCTTTAATTACGATAAATTCATTCCACTGGCTTACTTCGGATTCAATGCTGATGAAGCACTGGTGCTGGGGGCAGGATTCTTCTACACCACCTATGGTTTTCAGAAAACTCCCTATGCAAGCCATCATGTACTGGGAGGCCGGTATGCCACTGCCACCAATGCGCTGGAACTGGCATACGATGGCATTTTTACTTCGGTGATCGGGGGACTGGACCTGCAGCTTCACTTTATCGTCAGGGGGCCCCGATACGCTCAGAATTACTTCGGACTGGGTAATGAAACAGAAAAAACCACGGATGACAGGGACTACAACCGGGTTCGTATCGGCCAGCTTCATGTGAACCCGGAAATAAGTAAAACCATTAAGCGAAGTACCCTTTCAGCTGGACTGTTTTACCAGCAATTCGATATCGAGGACACAGAAGACAGGTATATTTCTGATATACCGAATAACGGACTGAACCCTGATATCTTCGAAACCCAGCGATTTGCCGGGATAAATCTGCGCTATGAACTGGATACCAGAAATGATGAGGTGCTTCCCACAAGGGGGATATACTGGAACACCATGACAATATTTAATTATAGTCTCTCTGAAAATGCCAGAACGTACAACCAATTGTCTTCCGACTTCAGGTGGTTCCTGAGCTTCCGGAAACCCTACCGGACAGTCCTTGCATTCAGGATGGGTGGAGCCATCAATGCCGGCAATTATGAGTTCTACCAGGCTTGCAGTGTCGGTGGTAACAGCAACCTGAGGGGATACAGGTCCACCCGCTATTCCGGAGATGCAAGCCTTTACCAAAACACAGATCTTCGGTTCAAACTATTCAATTTTTCAACCTATATTGCAAAAGGGGAATTCGGGATCATCGGTTTTAATGATTTTGGAAAGGTATGGCTGGGAGGAGAGGATTCCCGGGTATGGCACCATGGATATGGAGGTGGACTATGGGCTTCGCCTTTCAGTCTGGCTGTTCTTTCTGCAACATATGAATGGTCAAAGGATGAACCAAAAGGACTGTTTGCATTCAGATTCAGGTTCTTATTCTGATTTGCCAGGCAAAGTTGAGTAATAATTCTGGGAAATTTCAGTTCTTTCAATATGAGAATTTTCATTTGCCTGGTTGTACTTTCTTTCCCCTCGCTTCATTCCTGGTCTCAAAAACAGGACAGCCTGGATTTCAAAGTTTACAATGTCAGAACCCAGGTTGATATTCCGATAACAGTGGTGGCCCTGGCAACCAATTACAGGGGACTACAGATCGTTCGGCAAAAAGCCCCTCTTGATTCGATCGCCATCATAAACCTGAATGCCAATGATATAAACCGGTTTGACAGGTCTGCCACACAGCAGGATGCTGCCTATGCCTCCCAGGCGCGAAAAATATCAGATTATGGGATGTATGGCAGTTATGCCCTGCCCGTTCTGTTCTTGTTTGATCAAAAGATCCGCAAAGACTGGGCGGAAGTATTCCTGCTTTACTTTCAGGCCCATGCTATCGCCGGAAACCTATATTCATGGGGCTCTTCCATCCATGTCAACCGCATCAGGCCCTTGGTTTATAATCCCGGTATTCCCTGGGAAGAAAAAACAGGTGGCGGGACAAAGAATTCCTTCCACAGCGGTCATACTTCCTCCTCTGCGACAGCCAGTTTTTTCGTTGCCAAAGTCTTCTGTGATTATCACCCCGAATGGGGTAATAAAAAATATCTTGTCTATGCTGCCGCAGCTATCCCTCCAATATTTACGGGATACCACAGGTACAAGGGAATGAAACATTTTCCGACAGATGTGATTACCGGCTTTGTTGTCGGGGCAACCACCGGGATACTGGTCCCACATCTTCACAAGAACAAGAAGGCTAACCTGGCCATTGTCCCGGTAGCCGGCAGTTTCAATGGTTTCGCCATGACACTAAAATTCTGATCATTCGGCTTGAATATCATGAATAATTGAGCAACCATCAAAGGTAAAAATGTGATCGCAGCAAAAATGGCGATGATCCATGTGAATATTGTTGGTTTAATCATCATTTACTGTATAAACAATTTTCGGTTGGTCCATAACCCTAATATTCCCAGCAATGAAGGAAGGGCAAATAACATAAGGGCAGCAAGGACAACATCCCCGTGAGAATCCCATCTCTGGAAGGCAAAAAAGAGTGGGAAATATACACTGATCGCAAAATCCATCATCCCTGCAATAAAACCAATCAATCTTTTTCTTAGCACACCAATGAGCGCAATTATAGTTAATGGCAGAGCCCAGAATATATCCGCCAGGGCAATTCCCCTTTCCACATTTGCCAGCGTCTGTTCAACCTGATCGCCGCTGAAACTTTCATTTTGAATTCCCAGACTGATGGCTCCCTCCCAGTCAATCAGTGAATAGATCTGCATGATCCATGCTAACATGGTAAGTAAGATTGCCACCAGGGCAATCCAGATGCCGATTGTATAACGGCCAACTCCTTTGGTTAAGATTTTCATTTTATGGTAGTTTTCAATATTGGAATATTCTTATGCGGGTAAGATTAGCTCCCGCAATTATCAACCATTCAAAATACTTCGCCCTGGTAATTGTCAAAATTGCTATTGCTAAGGACAGAAGTCCATTTACCATAAAAAGGATAATACCTGGAATCAGGAAGATAGTCATATTTTCGATATGCAGGGATTTTATTACTGGTGCTATTAAACGATTAAGTTATGGAATATTTCCTAAACATATATAAGTAATTCTGCTACCATTCATCCCAAATATTACCATTCATCCCAAATCTTTAACCATTCATTACAACTCTTAATCAATCCATTGCAAATAATTAACCAGTAAAATGCACAACCGTACATTTGAGTGTGATTAAACAAAATCAATTAAATAAAAAATCAAAAATCATGAAAACAATGTTGAATCTAATTTTAGTTTCCATACTGATTATCACTATGGGAAATTTGAATGCTGCAGCCTCATCCGGGGAAGGTAAATCTGAGGATTCCGAAAAGGCAGCAAAAACACTTAAAAAGGCTGAAGTGGCTCTTGACCATGTCATGGAGGACCCCGAAAACAGCATTCCTCAAAGCCTGATTAATAGTTCTGAAGGGATTGTGATATTTCCAGGAGCTTTTAAAATTGCTTTAGGCTTCTTAGGTGGTCAGGGTGCAAGAGGTATTGCCATGATCCGAAAAGAGGATGGTTCCTGGAGTAATCCATTCTTTGTTAATCTCGGTGAAGGCAGCCTGGGCTTTCAGATTGGCGCACAGGCATCGGACATCGTATTGCTTTTCAAGGACAGAAATGATATCATAGAAATTGACAAAGCAGATATTACGCTCGGGGGTGATGTTGGGGTTGCCGCAGGGCCGGTCAACAAAGGTTCCTCTTCAATTACTGATATTACGTTTGAGTCAGAGATCTATTCCTATTACCGCAGCAAAGGACTATTTGCAGGGGTAAGCCTGAAGGGAGGAATCCTTTCCTATAATGAGAAGGTCAGTGAATCATTGTATGGTATAGAAGATATTAGTACGGATGAGATCTTTAGTGGGATTGAAACACCCTATAACGATAAAGTGAATGACCTGATAGAAGCTTTGGTAATGTATGGTGAATAAAATAGTGCTTGAACTACCTCCTCAAGCCGTTCGAAGTCCCCGTAGGTCAATGATCTGCGGGGGCTTTTTTTCGAAAGTGATGATAAAATCATTGCATAACCATCTCATGAATTGCAAAAAATTGTAAATCAGAAAAAAATATGCCGTTATTCACAAAACTTTTCCTTGAGTCATAAGATAATAATTCGATTTTATTATCATTTCATCAAGATTCATTTCGTATATACTTCTCATTTACTGCCGATTACATTCAAATCTTATTTTAAGACTATTTAATTTAAATTATCTATATAGTTAGATAATATATTGTAGTTTCATTATACATATATTATTTAACTAATTATGGGACAAATGCTTTCAAACTTTGTCAACGGCAAATTAGATAGACATAAATAACTAATAAAAGGAAGCCAAATCATGAAAACGAAAACAATAGAGGGTCGTGAGATCGACCTTAAGCAGGAAATACTTGATGGCTTAAAAGTGCGTCTCTTGGGAACGGTACTGGTCCCAGGAGACGCAGGCTACGAAGATTCCAGAACTGTCTGGAATGCGATGATCGATAGAAAACCTTCAATTGTCGTGAGATGCCTTGGCGTCGCCGATGTTGTCGCTTCAGTACAGTTCGCACGCGAACATAATCTTCTGCTCTGCATCAAGGGCGGTGGACATAACATCGCAGGATTGGCTACGGCTGATGGCGCGATCATGCTTGACATGTCACTTATGCGTGGCGTTTGGGTGGATAAAGAGAATAGACTTGCACATGCGCAGGCTGGTTGCATTCTAGGAGACCTGGATCGTGAAACACAGGTGGAGGGATTGGCTACCGTCCTCGGATTCGTCTCGCTTACCGGAATCGCAGGACTCACCCTGGGAGGTGGATTCGGATACCTGACAAGGCGCTGGGGTTGGACAACCGATAATATTGTCGGAATGGATGTCGTTACCGCCGATGCAAGGGTCGTTAGGGCCAGCAGTGAGGAAAACGCGGACCTTTTCTGGGGACTGCGTGGTGGTGGCGGAAACTTCGGCATTGTGACCGGTATAGATTACAAACTTTACCCTATTGGTCCAGAGGTTATCGGTGGGATTGTGGCCTGGCCGGCAAGTGAAGCCCCCAAGGTGATCGAACTGTACCGGACACTTTCCGAGAATGCCCCGCGTGAACTCACACTCGTCGTATTCATGCGCCCGGCTCCACCGGCACCATGGCTTCCCAAGAACATGCATGGGGAGCCGATTGTGGCCATTCTTGCCTGCTACAGCGGGGATCTTGAGGAGGGTGAGAAGTTAGTCGCCCCTATCAAGTCGTTTGGGAACCCTATTGGTGATGTGTTAGTACGTCGACCGTATACGCAGGTGCAGTCGCTACTTGACGGTACGCAACCGAAGGGAAGGCGTTACTACTGGAAAAGCGAGTACCTCCCCCGCATCGAACCCGACCTGGATGAGAAGTTCATCAAACATGCAGCAAGAATTCCATCTCCCCACTCAGCACTGATCCTGTTCCAAATCGATGGGGCACTGAACGAACTCGAGGAAGACCATTCACCCGTCGGCAACCGGGATGCACGCTATGTGCTCAACATAGGCGGCTCATGGGAACAAGCGAACGAGGATGGGGCGAACATGGATTGGGCACGTGAAGCATGGAACGACCTGAAGCCGTTCTCGACAGGCGGTACATACATCAATTTCCTGACAGAAGACGAAGGACCCGAAAGAATCGAGGCAGCACTCGGCAAGGGATTAAAACGACTCGCCGTGGTGAAGACGAACTGGGATCCAGAAAATGTGTTTCGTACAAACCGTAATATAAAACCGATCTAAGATATAGATGTGCACCCAATCCCAGGCGATTTTCCAAACCGCCTGGGATTACTATTGGATAAATGATCTGCGGGAACTTAATATCAGGAAAACTCAGGCAGCCATTTCTCCAGCTAAATCATAGCCTGCTGATTCCCAGGCACGGAGTCCCCCGGCAAACCTGAATATCTTTTTATAGCCAGATGCTTCTAATCGCTGATATAAGTGAATACTTCTGTTACATGCCTCATCAGTGCAGTAAATGATAATATCATCATCACGAGTAAGGCACTTCTGAATATCTTCATCTTTGCAGATATTAATAGATCCAGGGATATGCATAGCTCGAAATCTTGTTTCATCCAGGGCATTAACAAGTATAAATTTATCCTCCTGATCAAATTTTCTCTTTAATTCTTCACAACTAATATGATTCATAATAATGGTGTTTTATAAAGACCAATATTTGGAGTAAAGACCGATATTTGGATTTCGGCTAGATCAACTTCTGAGGAGGTGGACCCGGTGGTGGTTCATTAAAATTCATATTATGAATTTCACTGATCTGATCTTTCATCCACACATCAAAACTGTGATCTGATTGACCAAGGGCCTGCATAAATTCATCAGAACCTGGTCCCTCATGAAGTACTACCGCCATTGGACCTGCTGGTGTTTCAGCATGCCAGATATCGTGACGCGTCAGGTTATAACGTCTGTTTAAATCACGGAATCCTTCACTTTTTGATCCTGATTTACAATTCTCAATAAAACTTTTCCAGGCATCTAATTTGCCATCTACAATTGGAGCAAGTACAAGTCCCATAATCTTATAATTTAAATTAGTAATAAATTGCTTGTATAAATTTAAGATAAATGGACCCGTATATCCTAATAATCTACAAACAAATAAGTATGAAATAACATACTGTCCTAATAATCTATAAATGAACTATATGCAAATTCTGGTCTAGATGAATGACATACTATTTATTATAAGAAACAAGTTGAAAATAAGGAACTGTAAGTCATCTATGACTATAATACCTGCCAATATAGATTTTCTTTCTTAAATTTATGTCCAGGCGAATTAGGATAATTCAGCAAATCCTCATTGACCATATTAAATTAAACAGAATTATGGCACCTGTTATCATGCCGTTCATCAGACATAAGCGATTCCTGCTTCTCGGATTATCCGGGCTGATCCTTTTAAGCGGGAATCTCGGTGCCCAGGAGATGACGAACTCAAGCATGAAGACTTTCATGATCTACAAATTCGCCCAGCATATTGAATGGCATAATGAGGGGGAGATTGATACTTTTAAATTTGGGATTTACGGTGTTGATAGGGCTTTCATGTCTGAACTGTCCCTACTGGAATCAGTTCCCCTGAAAAAAAAACCCATAAAAATCACTCTATTTTCCAGGCTCAACGATATTGGTAAAACACAAGTCCTTTATATCATTAATGATAATAATCCTGATGTCGAAAGGATATATGACAGGTTATCCGGGAACAATACGCTGTTGATTACTGACCGGTATGAAAAACCAAATAAGATCATGATCAATTTCCTTCCCATGGAGGAAAACATGATCCAATTTGAAGTCAATAAAGCGAATTTGATCAATGAGGGACTCACGGTAATGCCGGATCTCTTGCTGCTGGGGGGTACTGAAATCGATGTTGCTGGTTTGTACAGGGAATCCCAGGAGGCGCTTCAGGGTGTCATGGAACAGGTTGCTGTGCTATATGATTCATTAAAAGAGCAAAGTGCTGAAATACAGATCGGTAAGGCCGAGATTGAAAGCCAGAAGCAACAGATAAGTAAACAAAAAGATAACATACTATCCCAACAGCAAGAGATTGGGCTGCGTGAAGAGAATCTGTCTGAGTTGACTCAGGAAGTTGAGCAGCAACAAGGAAACCTGAATACCAAGATTGAGTTGATCAATGATCAGACAGAAGAACTGGCCAACCAGGAAAAAGAAATTGAGGAAGGGAATTCTGTTCTTGATTTAATTCAGCAAGAAATTGATAATCAGCAGGAGAGTATTGAAGAGCAAAGATCCCAGCTTACCGCCTATGCATCCCTGGTCGAAAGGCAAAAATTCGTGCTTTATATTATTATCATTTTCTGTTTCCTGATTATAGGATTGATCTTTTTCATGCACCGTGGTTACGTGATCAAGAAAAATGCCAATAAGAAGCTGGAGAGAATGAACAGGGAAGTCCG
>JAZGGT010000351.1:0-3134 GCA_036480555.1 Bacteroidales bacterium
CATGGAATTAACAAAGTTGTCAGTTTTCACTTTGTTAATTTCTTCGCCGGTAATTTCCTGCGTGGCATAACCGAGTGATTTTCTCTCCCGGGTAATACCCAGGGCTGTTACCACGACTTCATCGAGTCCCACGATATCAAAAACGAGCACCACATCGATTGTTGTCTGGCTGCCGACAGCAATCTCCTGTGATTTCATACCAACCGAACTAAATACCAGCGTAGCTCCGGAAGGTACCGGTAGTTCAAAGTTACCATCTACATTGGAGGCAGTTCCTGTTGTAGTTCCTTTAACTACGATAGAAACCCCCGGCAGGGGCATTCCACCTGCGTCGGTAACCGTACCACTGACCTGTATGTCCTGTGCCATTATGGCCTGGAAGCCAATAAGCATAAGACATACAAGAATACTTGTAAATCTTTTCATAGATAAAAATTTTAGGTTTAAATTAAAAAGAATGCGGTTAAATTAAATTATTCATGGTCCCAAATCTAAAAAAAAAATAATTTGCATAAAAAATTTAACACAATTAATAATTTATCATGGATCGTGCATTATTCCTGCTATTGAAGGAACTTTGGATGGCCAGATAGAATGACTCTATTTCGGTTTACCAGTTATATCAGGAGTTGCAAGGGATTTTTAGTTCGGAAAGTACCATGAACACGGCATTTTGATATTTTTTTTTCCAGTATACAGGAGATGTTTATTTAGAATCATTCTGAATAAGTCGTGATTCAACAATTCTGAGTATTTCATCCTCTTTTCGGCACACTGAAGCTTCAAGCTCCCTGCCTTCCGTTAAGATCTTCTCAATAAAGGATTTGTCTTCGAGATTCCCTGCATTGATCTTAACATTCAGAAAGGCCCCCATAACAGCGGACCTGATGGCAAGGGCTCCTACCCCTGCATCAGAAACTGAATTCGGGTTCCCGGTTTCGGCCATGGCTTTCAGGATTTCCAGGGCTGCAGCAGCCGTCTGCATTACCCGGTAGGGCACCAGAATGGCATTTTTGGTAGCCTGTTCTAAGGCTGCTCTCCGTTGATGCTGCTCATCTTCCGAATTTTTGGGCATGGAGAAGGCTTCCATGATCCTGTTAAAGGCAATAGTATCTTCATCCACCAGGGCCAGTAATTCCTCTTGTATGGCCTTGCCTCTGTCTGCCCAGCCAGAGAATTCCTCCCAGCGATCATCCCATCCCCTTTTGTGGGAGGATAGATTGGCCACCATGGTTCCCAATGCTGTTCCAAAGCTTCCCATGCAGGCACTGATCGAACCTCCGCCGGGGGTGGGTGATTCGGATGCCGTTTCTTCCATAAAATCCCTTACAGACAAACCTGCCAGTGAATGGGGCCGGTCTTCCCCTATCAAATACTCTATGATCTTTTCTTCAGGTTTAAAGGGATAGAGATCATCCAATCCCATGGATTTCACGGCAATTTTGATCAGTTCCCTGTCTGAGACCCCGACGGACCGTTTCTGTTTCCTTAGGAAATAACGTCCTGCATCCAGCATGGCTTTCAAGGGTATCAATCCCACAAGTTCCGAACCACTTACCCTGACACCCCTGGCCTCTGCCCGCTTAAAAACCTCATCAAAGGCCACATGCACCGGGGTAACCGAGATATTGGTGAGATTCATGGAGATCTGTGTGATCCCGTATTCCGCTATGTACCATCCTATGGCCTTAACTTCCTTTAGACTTCCCGGGATCATCAGGGGGGCTCCATGCTCGTCCCGGACAATCTCCCCGTAAAGGGGATCCCCTTTACGCTTTGCCCTGCCCCTCTCCCGCACATCGAAAGCAATGGCATTGGCCCGGCGGGTAGAAGTGGTATTCAGGTTGATATTGTAGGCCACCAGGAAATCACGTGCACCGACCGCAGTGGCACCTGTGGCCGGGTTGAATTTCGCGGGACCGAAATCCGGTTTCCAGTCCGGGTCCGCCAGCCTTGCCTGCAGTCCCTCATATTCTCCTGAACGAACAGCTGCCAGGTTTTTACGCTGCGCTGAGAAGGCAGCAGATTCATAGCAATAAACCGGGTATTGCAGCTCCTCTCCGATTCGCTGTGCCAGCTTCCGTGCATATTCTACGGTTTCCTCCATGCTGATGCCTGCAACTGGTACCAGTGGACAAACATCCGTGGCACCGAAACGGGGATGTTCCCCCTTATGTTTGCTCAGATTGATGAGGCGGGCGGCCATTTTAACTGATCTGAACGCTGCTTCAATCACATCATCGGGTGAACCCACAAAAGTCACTACGGTCCTGTTGGTTGCCTGTCCCGGATCCACATCCAGCAGTTTTACCCCTTCTACAGATTCAATTTCATCCGTGATCTGTTTGATCAGGTTCATATCCCGGCCTTCGCTGAAATTCGGCACACATTCGATAAGCTGGTTCATCATAGTATATTTATCATTTGGATTTTTGGCTCAGGGACCCGGGTCCAGGATCTCTCCTCCCAGGATCACTGTATCAATAAGATCACTCCCGTAAGCATAAGGAAGGTATGCAAGTCCAGGTACTTCCCTGGTAATGATCACATTTGCTTTTTTCCCCCTGCAGATGGTACCGTGAGTTTCCTGCAATCCCATGGCATAGGCAGTATTTAAGGTTACTGCATGGATGACTTCTTCAGGCAGCATCCTGAGTTGTATGCATCCGAGGGACATGATGAATTTCATATCGCCTGAAGGGGAACTGCCCGGGTTGAAATCAGATGCCAGGGCAACAGGCAATCCAGCTTCTATCATCTTCCTCGCCGGAGCATATTTGAGTCCCAGGAAAAAAGAAGCTCCCGGCAGCAGGGTGGGCATAGTGCCAGAATCAAGCAGGCATTGGATCTCCTCATCACCAGTAAACTCCAGGTGATCCACTGACAGGGCCCGGTATTTAACACCGGTCTGTATTCCCCCGGAAAATTCGAGTTCATTGGCATGGATCTTGGGTATCAATCCCCTGGCTATGCCGGCCTCCAGTATCCTTTCAGTCTGGGGAACGGTAAAGAAACCACGGTCACAGAAAACATCAATGAAGTCTGCCAGTCCCTCTTCAGCGACCGCAGGTATCATTTCCTCAACCACCAGGTCTACATACCTGTCTGGATCCTCTCTATAGGCCAGTGGAAAG
>JAZGGT010000352.1:0-3251 GCA_036480555.1 Bacteroidales bacterium
TAAAAAAAGAAAGCAATACCAATGCAAAATTTTAAGTCTGTCGACGAGATCCTGGAATTCGCCATCAAGGATGAACAAAGAGCTGCCAATCTCTATACCGATCTTGCAAAAAGAAGCCGGAACGATGAGATGCGCAGAACATTCATGCAATTCTCCCTGGAAGAACTGGGCCATAAGAAAAAACTCGAAAGGATTCAAACCGGCGGGGAGCTTGTTGTTTCTGACGCCAGGGTTCAGGATCTGAAAATTGGCGATTACCTGGTGGAAGTCAGCACCTCCAGGGATGACCTGAGCTACCAGGAAGCTTTGATTGTTGCCATGAAAGAAGAAAAAGCTGCTTTCAAATTGTATTCCGACCTCGCTGCAAGGACCGATGATGCAGCCACCAGGGAGGTGCTTTTGATGCTTGCCCAGGAAGAAGCCAAGCATAAATTGCGATTCGAGATTGAATACGATGACCAGATCTTAAGAGAGCATTGATCCACTGATCATACTTGTCCAATGTTAATGATTTGTTATGAAACAGGATGACTTTTCTTTTCTTGGGAATCTCGATATTGATATCGTAGAAGCCCTCTACCGCGATTACCGCAAAGATCCCGGATCGGTGGAAGAAAGCTGGCAGCAGTTTTTCAAAGGATTTGATTTCGCCCGTGAGGAATTCAAAGATCAGCTTGCCTCTGAAACGCTGGATAAGGAATTTAATGTGATCAACCTGATCGATACTTATCGGAAAAGGGGACATCTATTCACAAAAACAAACCCGGTCAGGACCAGGCGTAAGTACTTCCCTACACTCGATCTGGAGAATTACGGGCTGTCAGACGAAGACCTTGACACGGTTTTTCATGCCGGGAAAGAAATTGGCATCGGGGCGGCTTCGCTCCGGGATATCGTTGATCATCTCCAGCAGACCTATGCTTCAACAGTCGGTGCAGAGTACATGTTCATCCGCAGTCCCGAAAAAATAAAATGGCTGAGCAACCGCATGGAGAGCAGCCGGAACGTTACTGAATTTACCGAACTCCAGAAGAAGGAGATATATATGCACCTCAGGAATGCGATCGGTTTTGAGAGGTTTGTCCACAAGCGGTTCACAGGCCAGAAAAGATTTTCACTGGAAGGTGCTGAAGCCCTTATCCCTGCATTGATCGGAGTGATTGAAAGGGGATCAGCACTTGATATAGAGGAGTTTATGATCGGAATGGCGCACCGGGGACGATTGAATGTGCTGGCCAATGTGCTGCAGAAACCCTATGAGAATATATTCAAGGAATTTGAAGGGGAAGAATACGAGTCGGGGATATCCCTGGGTGATGTAAAATACCACCTGGGCTATGTAAATGACATCACCACCATTGCCGGAAAAAAGGTACGTCTCAATATGGCCCCCAATCCTTCTCATCTGGAGGCTGTATCTCCTGTTATACAAGGACTTGCAAGGGCCAGGATCGATCATAAGTACGGGGGAGACTTCAACAAGGTGGTCCCCATCCTTATCCACGGTGATGCAGCCATCGCTTCACAGGGAGTGGTATATGAGGTGATACAGATGTACAATCTTCCAGGCTATAAAACCGGCGGCACCATCCACCTGGTGATCAACAACCAGGTCGGGTTCACCACCAATTACCTGGATGCACGTTCCAGTACCTATTGTACAGATATCGGGAAAGTTACCAAGGCACCTATTTTCCATGTCAACGGGGACGAGGTGGAGGCACTCCTGCATACCGTAAAAATTGCCATGGAATACAGGCAACGCTTCCAGACGGATGTTTTTATCGATATCCTGAGCTATCGCAAATACGGGCACAATGAAGGCGATGAGCCACGATTCACCCAGCCCCTTTTATACAAGGCCATCGCTAAACATCCCAACACTCGGGACATCTACGCAGAACACCTGATGGAAACGGGAATCTACTCGAAAGAGGACATCAAACAGGCTGAACTGGATTATGATGAGATCCTGGATGGGAAACTTAAAGTTGCCAAAAAACTTAAAAAGGTTTATATACAACGCTTTCTGAAAGAAGACTGGAAGGGATTCAAATATGCTTCCCAGGCCGATTTCCGCAAACATGTAGACACCTGTGTGACCAGGGAAAAACTGCTCATGGTCGCTGAGGGGATCAATACCCTGCCTTCGGATAAACCTTTTTTCAATAAGATCACCAGGCTTGTAGAAGAGCGGAAAAAGGCCATTGCCGAGGACCGGCTGGATTGGGCACTGGCGGAATTGCTGGCATATGGCACCCTGCTGACGGAAGGGTTCCCGGTTCGTATATCGGGACAGGATTCTATTCGCGGGACCTTCTCTCACCGGCATGCCGGGTTTGTGATCGAGGATACGGACCAGCAATATTTTCCCCTTAAGCATTTGAAAGAAGCCAAAGCAACATTCGAAATATACAACTCACCCCTGTCAGAATACGGGGTGTTGGGATTTGAATACGGGTATGCACTGGCCGTTCCCAATGGGTTGACCATCTGGGAGGCCCAGTTTGGGGACTTCCAGAATGTTGCCCAGGTTATCATCGACCAGTACATTAGCTCTGCGGAGGAGAAATGGGGACTGATGAACGGGCTCGTGCTGTACCTGCCTCATGGCTTTGAAGGCCAGGGGCCTGAACATTCCAGTGGCCGGGTAGAGCGATTCCTATCCATGGCAGCCAGGAACAATATGCACCTTGTGAACTGTACCACGCCGGCCAATCTGTTCCACGCCTTGCGCAAGCACCTCTATGCCAATTTCCGTACTCCATTGGTTATTTTTACACCCAAAAGCCTGCTGAGGCATCCCAAATGCGTCTCATCCCTGGAGGATTTTGAAAATGATACATTCCATGAAGTTATCGATGATCCGGATGTGGATACCGATGAGGTAAGGCGGGTGGTGTATTGCTCAGGAAAGGTGTATTATGACCTGCTGGCCCGGAAAGAAGAATTCAATGCCAGGGATGTGGCCCTGGTGAGGATAGAACAATTGCATCCTTTCCCATCGGAAGAGGTCAACAGGATCTGCAGGAAATACACGAATAATTTATTATCGCTCTGGGTCCAGGAGGAACCCGAAAATATGGGTCCCTGGCGCCATATCCAGCAGGCCATGAATACTATAAGGCCTGAACCGGTAACCCGGCAACCCAGCGGGAGCCCGGCCACCGGCCTCAACAAGGTTCACCTGATGGGACAGGAGGAGATTATCCAGAAAGTCTTCAGGCGTTGCGATTGTGAACTTAAAAATG
>JAZGGT010000353.1:0-5971 GCA_036480555.1 Bacteroidales bacterium
TATGACCTGAAAGGAAGATTGGTTTTCGATGAACGGCGTATCCATGAAATGGCAGGCAGATACAGTTACCCGCTAGATGCCAATGGGCTTGATCAGGGTATTTATATCCTCCGGTTCATTACCCCGGCATCTACAATTACCCGGAAGATCTATAAAATCCGATAAAAATAAAAACGTACCTTTGCCCGTTATTTAGCAGATTGTTGATCTTATTTTTCGCAGTATTGTGATATGAAAAATCTCTTTTTTATTGCCATTGTTAATTCCCTGGTTCTCATCCCATCCACGGTCTTTCCCCAAATCCACAACCGCATCCCTCCAGAAAAACCAAAACTGATAGTCTGCATGGTGGTTGATCAGATGCGGTACGATTATATCCACCGCTACTGGGATAAGTTCGGCGAGGAAGGGATAAAGAGGCTGGTAATATCAGGCACTTTCTGCAAGAATGCGGCCTATGATTACCTGATCAATGAAACAGCGGTGGGACATGCCACCATTGCTTCAGGGGCCCCACCGTCGCATCATGGTATCATTTCCAATAACTGGTATAATAATCTCCAGGAAGAAGTGGTATACTGTGTGGCTGATGATAAAACCAGAACGGTCGGGGGCAATTTTGAATCAGGACAGTTCTCTCCGAAACAGATGCTGGCATCGACCATTGGGGATGAGATACGTCTCTCTTCGAATTTCAAGTCAAAAGTAATAGGGCTTGCACTGGACAATAATGCTGCCATTTTATCGGCAGGACATTCGGCCAATTATGCATTCTGGTATGATAACCTGTCTGGTCATTGGATAAGCAGCAGCTATTACATGGATTCATTGCCTGGATGGGTCCGGCAGTTCAATGAAAAAAACCTGGCTGAATCATATCTTGACAGGACCTGGGAGACCCTGTTGCCATTGTCTGAATATACAGAGAGCACCTCCGATACCAGTGAATTTGAAACCGGAATTGAGGGAAGGACTGTTTTCCCATATGACCTTGAAAAGATCAGTAAACCAAAACGGAATCAACGGAATTTCAGGATCCTGAAATATACACCATATGGGAATGTTTTCACGCGGGACTTTGCAACGGCAGTAGTAATCAACGAAGAACTCGGACAGGATGACTATACCGATTATCTTTCCATCGGGTTTTCAGCCAATGAATACATCGGAAAATACTTTGGCTCAAATTCAGTTGAAATGCAGGATGCCATGCTACGGCTGGATCAGGAAATTGCACATTTCATAAACTTTATCGACGACCAGGTGGGTGAACATAACACCCTGTTTATCCTGACTTCTGATCATGGCCTGGCTCATCAGCCTGCCTACCTGACCTATCATAAGATACCTTCCGGTTATTTTAACCCTCACAGTTCCCTGTCATTGCTGGGCAGTTACCTGAATGCCATCTATGGGCGAGGGGACTGGGTGAAGTATTATTACGGGCAGCAGATCTATTTGAACCACGAATTGATTGAAACCTCAGGAATTACCTACCAGGAGATCCAGGATCGTACGGCACAGTTCCTGATACAGTTTACCGGCGTATCCAATGCAGTTACCTCATATACCCTCCAGACATCCAATTTCTCTGAAGGGATCTTTCATAAGATGCAAAACGGATATCACCAGAAAAGGTCCGGGGATGTGATTATTAACCTGGCCCCCGGATGGCTGGAGACAGATGATGGGAATTCTTATCACTCATCATACCTGGGCGACAATCATGTGCCACTGATCTTTTACGGCTGGAAGATCAAGAGATCTTCATTGACCCGCCCGGTAAAAATGATTGATATTGCACCCACGATATCTTACTTCCTCGAAATTTCACTTCCAAACGTTTCCACAGGGGATATCATCCTGGAACTTGTGCAGTGACCCCCTGTGTCTCCCTACTTTCTGAGTTCTTTTACAAATTCCAGCAGAGAGGTGAATTCCTCAGTATTGTCCTCCACAACAGATCCGACCACAATGATGTCAGCTCCGGCATCATAAATCTGCCTGACCTGTTCTGTTGTATGAATGCCTCCGCCTACGATCAATGGTATACCGGTATTTTTCTTCACCTCTCTGATCATGTCTGAGTTAACTGGTTTGAGGGCACCGCTACCAGCTTCCAGGTAAAGCATTTTATGTCCCAGCATCTCTCCGGCCATGGCAGTTGCTACTGTAAGATCAATTTTGTCTGCCGGTATGGGTTTGGTATTACTGACATATTCAACAGCCGTTGTACGCCCGTTTTCAATAAGTATATAGGCGGTCGGGATGATCTCGAGATTCATTCTTTTCAGCACGGGGGCTGCGATGACATGGTTGCCAATGAGGAATTCCGGATTCCGGCCGGATATAAGGCTTAAGAACAGGATACCGTCTGCATGGGGACTGATCTGCAGGACGTTCCCGGGAAACAGGAGGATGGGCAGGTTTGTTTTCCCTTTTAATGCATTTACCGTTTCATCAACGGAACCTGAAACAAGGCTGCCGCCCACCAGGATGAAATCAATTACAGTGTCATTTGTCAGGCCGGCCAACTGTTGCAATGATTCCTCATCATGCTTGTCCGGATCCACCAGGATGGCAAACAGTTTCCTTGTCTTCAGCTTGGTTAGGATATCCGTGTAAATCATTTTTGGTTATTTATAGCACCATACTGTGATATAATCATCCATCCGCATATAACTTAGCCGGTACGTATCAGTACCCTTTATGTTGTCAACCGTTCCGGTGATCTCACCCTTGTCAGCCGGAATAAACGGATCAATCCTCAGATTCTTCTTAAAATTAATGTATTGTTTGTCACAGATCTTGTATAGGGCTTCTTTAGCACACCAGTGAATGTAAAGATGGTATTTAACCAGATCCGGCTCCAGGGTGATCACTTCCTCCTCATGGATGAACCGGTTGGCTATCCTGGATATCCTGTGCGACATATATTCCATATCGATCCCAACACGCATGTAACGTCCGATCAGTATGGAAGTGAGCTTATTTGAATGGGAAATGCTTATGTTATAGGAATTGTCAAGCAGGAAGGGTTTTCTGGCTTCATTGTAAATGATGCGGGAATTCATGCCGGTCAGATCATTGCACAGTGCCCTTACACTCATCCACTCCAGCCTGCGGTTAAGATTTTTGAATCCTTCGAGTTTCTGAACTTCCTCAGATTCCAGGGTCAGCCTTGAACGCAGGTCATCATAATCTTCAGTGATCTCCCAGACCCCCAGCCTGCATCTTTCGGATAAATCTCTTTTCAGGATAACTCCCATACAGCCAAAATAATTATTTCCAGGCAAATGATTCCATCAGATGGATAATATCTTCCCTGAAAAATGAAATTACCGGGGCAAGTGAGTCCTTGTCCGGCTGGGCATTAAAATAGAGTGAGCCCCGCAAAAAATGTACATTGCTGTCAGTAAGATAGAACTGTATGCTGGAGGCAGCGTTTCCCTTGATATCATATAATATCCCGTGAACCTCAAGTTCCGGGTTGGAATATACCGTTTCTTTGATGGCATCTGCCTTAATGGTGTGCTTGTAAGTTAACGCATGGCTGTCTTCGATAAAAACATTCAGATTCTGGTTCACCTCCTTGTAGCTGATATGAATTATTCCATCAAAATCCGGGAAATCAATGTTGATCCAGCATGGTTCGGTCATATAATCAGTATCGGGTACAATCTTTCCATAGGATGGATACTCGAAGGTATATGGGCAGACTGAATCAAACAGTACATATTCCTTGGCCGGGAAATCAATCCGTAAGAAGCCCCTGGGCTTTGGAGTATAGGATCGCTGACATGCAAGAGCAAGAAGCATAAGCAGCAGGAGGATCATATGATATAGCCTGGTCCTCATGCAGTTTCTTCATTCTCGGTACTGATGATTAGCCTGATTTGCTTGATCCTCCTTTTATCCACTGCTTCTATAATGAACTCGAAATTCCTGAAAGATGTTTTTTCACCCCTGTCGGGGAAATCTCCCTTTAATTCCAGTATAAGTCCGGCCAGGGTATCAGCATCCCCCTTTACAGATTCAAAAATATCATCCTCGGTCTCCAGGATCTTGTAGAGGTCATTTAGCAGGATCTTTCCATCAAACAGGTATTCGTTCCCGGAGATTTGATCAAAAAATACCTCATCTTCATCTGATTCATCGGTGATTTCCCCGACAATCTCTTCTATGATGTCTTCCAGTGTGATGATCCCGCTGGTCCCACCATATTCATCCACCACGATGGCCATGTGTATCTTCTTGGTCTGAAACTCATTTAACAGGTCATCAATCTTTTTATTCTCAGGGACATAATAAAGAGGTCTGATGAGGGACTGCCACTTGAAATTTTTACTTTTATGGATATGGGGAAGCAGGTCCTTGATATAGAGTATACCTTTTACATTGTCAAAGGTCTTATCATAGATCGGGATCCTGGAATAGCCTGAATCTATGGCTATACTGATCAGTTCATCCAGGTTGGTTTTAATGTCTGCTGAAACAACATCAATCCTTGCCTTCATGATCTCTTTCACATCAATATTCCCGAATTTGATGATCCCCTCGAGAATATTCTTCTCTTCCGAAATATCCTTTGAAGTGAGTTCCAGCGCTTCTGAAAGATCATCCATTGAAATGTTCTGTTTCTTTCTGGCCAGCCTCCTGTTCACCATTGATGTCGAATAAATCAACATGGAAGAGATGGGGTAAAAAAGCTTTTCAAAAAACTTCAGCGGATAAGCCATGAACTGTGCGAACCTGGAGGCATACAGATTGGCGTATAATTTTGGCAGGATCTCTCCGAATAACAGGAGGATGAAAGTGACAATCACTACCTGTGTCATGAATTGCAGGGTTTTGGATGTGCCAAAATTTATCAGCCTGTTCATGACAAAGGAGGATATGATCACAATACCTACGTTGATAAAATTATTGGTGATCAGGATGGTCCCGAGCAATCTTACCGGTTTTCTGATCAGCTCAAGTACTGCTCTTGAATTTCTGGTGTCCCTATCCTCAAGATTTTGTTTATCAGTAGGGGAAAGCGAAAAATAGGCTACTTCTGAACCGGATATCAGGGCCGATCCAACCAGCAGTATCAGGACAATGAAAATCGCCAGTATACTACCAGGTTCTGCCGGATAGAAAGCTACATTGATCAAAGGATCCAAAACGCAACAGTTGATTTAGATAGACTTAGAAGGGTAGATCGTCCGATCCATCAGGTCCGGGACTAACATCATTGAAATCACTGCCAGCACCGTTTTCTTTTGGCTGGCTGGGTGTTTGAGATGTTGTTGCAAAGCCCTGGTCTTCCTGGATCCCGGTTCCATCTGACTTTTTGCCGAGCATTTGCATATTATCACCCACGACTTCTGTAGTGTAACGTTTATTCCCATCCCGGTCATCCCATGACCTTGTACGGATCCTGCCTTCAATATATAGCTGGGAGCCCTTTCTGACATATTTTTCTGCAATTTCTGCCAGGCCTCTCCATAGTACAACATTGTGCCATTCGGTATTTGTGATCTTCTCCCCATCCCGGTTCCGGTAAGTTTCACTGGTTGCGAGGGAGAATGAACAAACAGCTGTGCCTCCTTCCAGATAACGCGTTTCAGGATCTTTACCGACATTCCCAACAAGTATAACCTTATTTACTGACATATCTCAAACTTGATATTTTAGGGGCATAAAGTTACGAAATTAATCAATGAGTATCTAAAGGTATTTCTACTCTTATGATCATGGAACCACAGGGCTGAAAAATCACTGATTTTCACACCTGAAATCCTCAAACAGTCTAAATAATAGACAAATAAAGAAAATTAATCGAATTGATTTCGTAAATAGAATGAAATAATATATATTTGCAATTCAAAATTGAAATTTTATTGTAATTAATTGATAATTAAAGATTTTAAAAATGACTAAAGCTGATATCGTAAACGAAGTTTCAAAGAATACGGGTATTGAAAAG
>JAZGGT010000354.1:0-5822 GCA_036480555.1 Bacteroidales bacterium
CGGTGCCATCAGTTGCACGGTTTCCACCGACACGGTTTCAACGACCCCGGGGGCGATGGGCGCCTCCAAAGAGGGACTTGCCCTCCTGAATGGAACCCAGTTTATGAGTGCATTCGGAGTACACTGTTGCCTGCGGGTTTTTAAACTATCCCAGTTGGCTGATATCATTTCTTCCCTTTCTCTCGATGCATTTGATGGCAGGATAGAACCCTTCCATCCTCTGGTCCAGGAGATCAGGCCACACCAGGGACAGATCAAGACAGCCCGCAGGATACGTTACCTGCTTGAAGGGAGCCAGTTGATCAGCCGGTCCAAGAAACATGTCCAGGATCCATATTCTTTCCGCTGTATTCCACAGGTTCACGGAGCTACCAAAGACTCCATTAACTATGTGGCCTATGTTTTCAAGAATGAGATCAATTCTGTTACGGACAATCCGACGATTTTCCCGGATGAGGACCTGATCATATCCGCCGGCAACTTTCACGGACAACCCCTTGCCCTGGCGCTGGATAATTTGAGCATTGCCATGTCGGAGCTGGGAAACATCTCTGAAAGGAGAACTTACCAGCTTGTGAGCGGGCACCGCGGATTACCACCCTTCCTGGTCGCACAGCCCGGATTGAATTCCGGGTTTATGATCCCGCAGTATACCGCGGCGGCCATGGTGAGCCATAACAAACAATTATCCACTCCTGCTTCGGTTGATTCCATCGAATCAAGTGCGGGTCAGGAAGACCATGTCAGTATGGGGGCCAATGCTGCCATTAAATGCCACCAGGTATTGCTCAACCTGGAACGAATTCTGGCCATTGAACTTTTCAATGCTGCCCAGGCCCTGGATTTCCGCAGGCCGGTCAGATCCTCACCTTACCTGGAAAACTTTTTCAGCCAATACAGGGAAAGGGTCAGTTTTGTGGATGAGGACCGCATACTTTACCCGGACCTGGATGAGAGCGTGAAGTTCCTACAGGAAGTTGAACCGGACCTGCCGGAAGAATAAAACCAGCAGCAAGCGGTCACAAACTTGTATATCCAATCATTTATAATTTTTATGGATGTTGAAACGTCGCTGACATTTGCGTAAACGCCAATGAAGGCTCCTTATTCAACATCCTTAAAAAAAATAAAAGAATCTGCTAAGCTATCATGAGATGGCTTGCTGCTGGCTTTTATACTTCAACCAGAACCAGGCCAGCAGTCCCAATACAGCGGTGATGATCCCTGCGAAGGATTCGACGGGGCGGTAGACCAGTCCATATATCATGATCCAGGTATTGATCAACAGGAATATGATGGGCAGCAAGGGGTAGGGCCTGATCCTGTAAACAGAAGCATTGCCGGATGGAAGATTCCTCCTGTACAGCATCATTCCCAGTACCGTGAGAAGGGTCATCAGGTTCAGGGTGAACCCGATATAGGTGATCATCTGTTCAAAGGTGGATGTTGTTAGATAGACGATGGCTATGCCGGCCTGTATATAGATGGCACGGGCAGGAGTATCGAAGACAGATGTATGGGAAAACCACCTGATACCAGGGTAATCTTCCCCCATAACCTGGGTGACCCTCGGACCTGTAATGACCAGCGAACTTACTGTTGAGAATAAGAGCAGGCTGAACAGCAGTCCCATGACACGGCCCGCATCCACACCCAGTAACTCCTGCCCGAATAGAAATCCGATCTCAATTTTTCCGGCCATCGTTCCCAGGGGGATGATTTTTAAAAAAACATAGGTAATCCCCATGTAAAGAAGGGTGACCAGGAGGGTCCCCAGGATCAGGCTGATAGGGATATTCCTGCCCGGCCTGTCCATCTCCCCGATGATGTAAGCGGCAGCATTCCATCCTGAATAGGCAAAACTGACAAAGAAGATAGCGATGGCGAACGCGGGACTGATAATTTCTTTCAGGGATGCAGGGTTTGGACTGAAATCAAGGGAATGATCTGTATTGGACAGTATACCTGCAAGGATAAAGAGGAGTAGCACCAGGATCTTGAAGCTGGTCATGATATTCTGAAAGCTTGCCCCGGCCCTTTTAAACCTTGCATGAAGCATGGAGAGCAACAGGATCACAAGGATGGAAATGATCTGGCCGGCGTTTAAAAGGCCATCTCCGGGGCTTATGGCTATGGCTGCCATCAGGTAGGCGCTGAGCGCCGTAGCTGCTGCTGCTGTGGGTGCGGCAAAACCCACAATAAAAGATATCCAGCCGGAAATAAACCCAAGGGCCGGATGATAGATCCTGGAGAGGAAATGATATTCGCCACCGGAACGAGGCATGGCAGTCCCCAGTTCAGCATAAGCCATGGCACCGATCAGGGAAGAGATACCTCCCAGAAGCCACAGGAACAGCAGGGCAAACCCGGTGCGCAGTTCAAGTACCTGAAACCCGAGACTGGTAAATATACCTGTCCCGATCATATTGGCGATTACGATGGAAATGGCAGTATATAAGCCGAATTTGCTTTTCAAGAGATGCCTATTTGTCGGGGATGGGATCGGAAGGATGGACCATGGGAACAAACCGGACTGGAATGATGTTTTTTCTATGTATGCCTTTTTTGGTTTTGGTGATCAGGATCAGTTCCTGGAAATGACTGCCTACAGGAAGCACCATTCGTCCTCCTATGGCCAGTTGCTCCACCAGCTTTTCAGGGATCTTGTCCGGTGCGGCAGTGATGATGATCCTGTCGAAGGGAGCATGTTCCGGCCAGCCCTGGTAACCATCCCCCCATTTTACTACTATGTTGTCATAGTTCAGAACATCCAGTTTGTCGGCTGCTTCCCTGGCGAGGGCCTCCACCACCTCAATGGAGTAACAGGTATCCACCAGGGGCGCCAGCACAGCGGCCTGGTAGCCGGATCCTGTACCGATCTCGAGGACTTTCTCGGATCCTGTCAGTTGCAGGTATTCGGTCATCAATGCCACGATGTAAGGCTGGGAAATGGTTTGCCCTGAACCAATGGGCAGGGGATTGTCATTATAGGCATGATCCCTGAGATGTGCAGGGATGAATTTATGCCTGGGTGTATTTTTCATGACCCGTATCACATCCGGATCCTTAACACCCCTGCGGACAATCTGGGATTCAACCATCCTGTCGGCCCTGCTTTTCCACCAAGCAGTACTATCAGGTTGATTTCCATTTCCAGACATTTCGGTTTTCCGTGTTGTTCCAGAGCAGTTCATGAACAATGCATGAACCAGTAGAAGGTAACAAAAGGTCCTCAGCATATGCTTTATAAATTACCGGACATATGCAAAATTACGGCTAAATTATGAACCTTTCAAGGGAGAAGGGTTCCGGGAGGCGGATTTTCACCTTTTTTCCTGGGACCGCCACCACGTTCATCACGTATTTTGCGCAGCATATATTCCCGGAATTGAATTTCGGTAATGTAGAACCTCATGACCTTCTTTGGGGGGAAGATTTTTTTAAGATCTTCATGGAAAGCTGTTGAAAGCTGGACCTCCTTCTTTCTGCCTTCCATCATTTCATCAACCTTCTTTTCAGCTTCCTCATCAGTCATATTCTCTAACTGCTCATCTATATTTCTGTGCCTGAAATGCCTGTGGCGGGAAATTTCCCGCTTTTCTTTCTCATATTCGTTATAAGCAGGCCAGAATATCTCGGCCTCACCGGGGGTCAGTTCAAGCCTTTCCGTGAAAAAAGCAATTTTCATCGATCTGAATTTTTCAATGTACTCTTCTCGTCCTTTGCGCTCCTGTGCATTCAATGCCAGGGTAAGATTACATAGCATGAGGATCAGTGTAAGTATTCGGACTGTATATTTCATGGCTGACATATTAATAATCGATTAATATTTCGTTGAAGTCAATCTCTTCGCTTGAGAGAAATTCAATAATTGCATCTGTTTCATAATCAATATTCTGGGGACCAAGATCGATGTCAGATTCAACAATTGCTGCAATCAGCATATCATCATCAAACTGGTATCCAAAATATTCGATGGCAGTGGAGATCTCCTCTCCCGATAACATCCTGGCATCCTGCCCGTTCAATATCATCTTCATGCCGAAATAACCAAGTGTGACCAAACCAATGAACATGGCGGCCAGGGCAAGACTCCGGCGGACAGGAGAAATCCGTGAAATGGAGACTGTCGATGTTTCAGACAGCCTTTCCTGTATCCTTGAAGGGAGCTCGTCGAAGTAATTATCTGGAACACCGAAAGGGATTTTCCTGGACATTCCGGGAATTTCTTCAGGTATGTTTTCCTTTGCTTTCATTGCGTTTATCTCTAATTAGTTAGACGAAAAGATATATAAAAGGTTTAATCTTCTGTCAAATACTGTTTAATTTTTTTCAGTGCATGGTGATAGGAGGCTTTCAGAGCTCCTACAGATGTACCCAGTATGGCTGACATATCTTCATATTTCATTTCATCAAAATATTTCATGTTAAAAACCAGCCTTTGTTTTTCCGGCAGGCGGATGATGGCCTTTTGTAATTTCAACTGTAATTCATCACCGTCGAAGTGAGGTTCACTCTTCAGGGTTCTTTCCAGTTGATGCTGGTAATCACCGATGGGCAAGAAATACTGGCTTCTTTCTTTTTTCAGGAAAGTCAGTGATTCATTCGTTGCTATACGGTACAGCCAGGTGAAAAGTGAGGCATCCTCCCTGAATTTCTCCAGTCCCTGGTAGGCCTTGATAAAAGTGTTCTGCATTACATCATCCGCATCATCATGGGAAATAACCATTTTCCTGATATGCCAGTACAAGCGTTCCTGGTATTTTCTGACGATCAGGTTAAATGCATAATTCCGGTTCTCACGGAATCGCTGAATCAGTTCCTTGTCATGCTGGTCGGCCAATGCTAACAATTTTGAAAATCTCCGGAATTTCCCCGCCTCCCTTATTTGATGCTGATAATCATGGAAGGTTTAATCCGGCATATATTATTTATAGAGTTCGACGACAGATGAGCTGCCTGCCCTGACCCTGAAGGCCTTCGATATGGTACTGAATGTATTTTTTGAATTCCTGGACCTGAATACCACCGTATAGGATCCGGGTTGGATGGTGTGGGACTGATTCTTCTTTGTGGGATCAAGGTTATGGATCCTGATCAGTTTGCCGTTTCTTTCTTCATACAAACTTCCATATCCGGGATTAAGCGATAAGAAGGTGACAATGCCGGGGCGCGGGATCTCAATGGTGGTGGTATGGCTCTGGCTTATCACTATATCGCTTAGCAGGATTGCAGGAACGGTTGGGATCTCTATATCATAACGCCCTACCAGGTATTTCCCTATCTCATCGATTTTCTGGAAGTGCAGGGTTCCAGCCTTTCCGTGCTGGCGGACGATGAATTGCATATCCCGGTAATGTGTACGGCCAGGTGTTATGGCTTCCAGGTATCCCTGGGGTGCATCTGTAGCGATGATGGTATGTTTTCCGGCGGTTACCGAGACATTATCAATAATGATTGGAGGGATGGTGTGGATCTCCAGCCGGTAGGTGACCAATGGATCAAGATACAGGGTATCCGGATTGCCTTTATGGTTGAGGGTGTGTACAAAATTGTGAAGGACTTTCCCGGAAAAGACATCGTAGAATGTCATATTGACATCCGTTTCGTTTGGCTGATGGTCCTGGTCGAGCAGGTTGACCTGGGCCGATGTTGTATTCAGGGCCTGGGTTATTACTACCCGCAGCACATCTTTAAAATTTCCCTCTTTTGCTGCATTGAAAAAATACCCTACGCAATCGTATGTTTTTTTAAAGTTCGGGTCAACCCCTATCCCGATTATAAATGGTTTCAGGGTAATCCCCCTGCTTTGAAGTTTGAGT
>JAZGGT010000355.1:0-8757 GCA_036480555.1 Bacteroidales bacterium
CCATTGTATGACCCGGTCAACGGTGCTGCCAGGAGCTACCTGATTAGCCGAAAAAAACAACAGGTCAGTATTGGTACAAATCCCACCATTATTAAATTTGAAAAAGACGAACCCCTTTTTATGGAAATATCGCAGAAATACAGCCTAGCAGATATAGAGAACTATGCTGCACGTGCCGGTTTCAGGATTACCGGGAATTTTTTTGATAAAAGGAAGTATTTTCTGAACTCGCTCTGGGAATTATAATTAAAAACAAATCTGGGATGTGTTTTACGGTCAACATCAACCTTACCCGGAATGCTCTTGAAAGCCGCTTCGGGGCAAAATTCCGTGATCCTTCCTCTTTTCGTCCGGGATATTATTTCAATGCCTTTGAGATTCCCGATCTGCCGGTAATCCAGGCAGAGGATCCGGAATCAATCAACCTGGTTAAATGGGGACTCATCCCTTTCTGGGTCAGGGATCCCAAAGCTGCATCCGAGATCAGGCTGAAGACTTTTAATGCACGAGCCGAAACCATTCGTGAAAAACCTTCATTCAGGGGAGCGGTAAAATCGAAGAGATGCCTCGTCCTGTGTCGTGGATTTTATGAATGGCAGCATCACGGGAGCGAAAAGATCCCCCATTATATCTACCTGGAAGGTGAACCGCCCCTGGCATTGGCAGGATTGTATGATGACTGGACCGACAGGGAAACCGGGGAGGTCATCCAGACCTGTTCTATCATTACAATGGCAGCTAATCCACTGATGGAAAAAATCCACAATTCCAAAAAACGTATGCCGGTCATCCTTCAGGAGGGGGTTGAGAATTCCTGGATCGATCCTGACCTGGCAGCTGAGGATGCAGTGAAACACCTTAAGCCTGTTCATGAAAAGGAGATGCGCTTTCATACTATATCCAGGCTGATATCAAAGCGTGGTGTGGACAAGAATGTACCTGAATTGGTAAAGCCATATGCATATGACAACGGAAAATTGTTATAATATTCAATCATTTGTCTTGACTTTCCCCGCCTTAAATCGTAAATTATGCCCATCACATTAATGGACGGAGGTAGCTATGCAAAAATATTATGTATGTCCGGAATGCCGTGGCCATCTTATGGTTGGGGATTATATTATACTGTCTGCCAAAAACCGCCAGGACAAGAGGGGATTATTGTTGCTTCATCCTGAGATCGGTAATTATACCAGTTTAAAACATCCTTCCTTTAAATTGACAGCGGGGGACCCGATTGATTTTCATTGTCCAATGTGCCAGTATTACCTGCAATCCAAGTTCGATAAAAACCTGGTTCATGTAATTATGATTGATAAGGATAAAAAGGAATATGATGTATATTTCTCACGCATTGCAGGTGAAAAAAGCACCTACCAGGTAGCAGGCGAGAAAACCATTTCGGCCACCGGCGAACACTCACATCGGTATACCTATTTTAAGATCCCGGAAGAACTTAAAAAGTATCTTTAGAAGTAATTAACCGGGATTATCATTGTCTTAAACCCAAATGATGTTAAAGTCATGTTAAAAAGACTTACGCATATTAAAATTCTTTTATATTTGTATGTAAGAATAGCGATGAAAAATGAGGTTCGGAATCATTACCATAACAGGTTTAGTTATTATTTGGTTACTAAGTTCTTATACTCTTAAGCACCATCCAAGGGTGCTTACATTTAATGATTTTGAACCTCATTTACATTTACAGAATGACACCACATACCTGGTAAATTTCTGGGCCAGCTGGTGTACTCCCTGTGTGGAGGAATTACCAGCTATTGAAAGGGTAGGAGAGGAATACAAGCACCAGAAGGTGAAGGTTCTGCTGGTCAGCCTTGATTTTCCGGGGCAGATCGAAACAAGACTGCTACCATTCCTTGAGAAGAATGAAATCCGGTCAGAAGTCCTTGTATTAAATGATCCGAATGCCAATAAATGGATAGACAGTGTAGATCCCTCATGGTCAGGGTCTATTCCGGCAACTTTGATCTATCGTGGAAACGACAGGACCTTTCATGAAGGTGCATATAACTATGAAGATTTAAAACGAATTGTTGAACAAAAAATCAAAGTAAAATGAAAAAGATCCTATTACTCGGAACATTTTCCTTCCTGGCATTTTCATTTGTACTGGGTGCCGGATATAAAGTAGGGGACAAAGCTGAAGATTTCAAATTGCAGAATGTCGACGGGAAATATGTAAGCCTTGCTGATTTTGATGATGCAAAGGGATATATTGTTGTATTCACCTGTAACGGATGCCCTTATGCAAAGGCATACCAGGACCGGATCATTGCACTTGATAAGAAGTACAAAGCCAAAGGATACCCTGTTGTGGCTATAAATCCCAATAATGTTGACCTCAAATCGGATGACAGCCTGGAGGGGATGAAAAAGAGGGCAGAGGAGAAGGGTTTCACCTTTCCTTACCTGAAGGATGCCAAGTATGAAGTGTTCAAGACTTACGGAGCTACCCGCACACCTCATATTTATCTGATACAGAAGGAGAGCGGAGACCTGATTGTAAAGTATATCGGTACGATTGATGACAATTACCAGGACGCTGCAGCGGTTCAGGAGACCTACCTGGCGAATGCAGTTGATGCCCTGATTGAAGGGAAAAATCCCAATCCAAACTCAACCAAGGCCATTGGCTGTACGATCAAACAAAAATAAGCAGCGTTAAAAAAGATATTTAAGATAGGTTTAGGGGTAACCGGGGTGTTTGCGAGAGCGGCACCCCGGTTTTTATTAATCAAGCCCTGAAGGTGGTATTTTGTTTGAATGCAGCTGCTGATTGATCACATCTTCATAGTAGTACTCATACCTGAGGGGATCCCTCAAAATGGAAGTGATACTGACTGTCCTGACCTCATTATCCCTGTTCATCAGGATATTATTCTGTATATTGCCTGTACCTGCAGTTTTGTGAAAATTTACCGCGGATCCGACTGTAAATTCAGGCTGGCCGGCCAGCCACTGTTCAAACCATTGCTTGCGCTGACTGATGACATCGGCTGAATAGAGGGTAACGGAGGACCAGATAGCAGGCAATTCCGGGTTTAATGGTGTATGATGGACCTGCTCTCCATCCCAGCGGAGTTCATCGAATAGCGGGCCCGCCACACCCGGGGCAGTCCCATGATAATTCCGGATGAGCAGGGTAAAGGGCTCAATCCCCTTAAAATCATACTGATCCCTGAAACCGGCAACATCATTATACCTGTAAAAATCCAGCAGGACCAGTCCCCTGCTCCTGCGGTACGGTGGACTGGATTCATGGATTACAAATCCGCCATTCAACAGGCAGAGGGTATGACCGCCTGGTAAAGTGGCGATCCAGGTCCCGCCGGCATCAGTATCCCGCGGAAAGTATACCTGTTCATCATGAATATCATATTTCTCCGGTGTCAGCGCCGGCTTCCGGAGGCTTTTTTCATCCCTGGTCGAGGTGATGATAAAACCCTCTCCAGGCAACGGAAGGTAACTGACGGTACACATTACTTCTTATTGTGTTTCAGCGTTGAGTAGGCATACCCGAATTCATTACCTACCGAAATATCCGGGAATTCATGCTGCAGGACTATCCGGATGATGGCCATATGGTGGATGGCGTGTTCAATATTATACACCAGCTCACGCTCAAGATTAGTAGAGATGGTAAATCTAATATCCGTTTCCCGTGTATAACTTCCGCTGAGTTTCAAATTCATGGCAGGTTCCAGGGAAATAGCCTTCCTGATCCCTTTAAGCCTTTCAAGGCATTTGTCCCTGCTCTTTTCAAGTTCAGGATCATGTTTCCTGCTGTCATAATTGATTTCTCCTGTTCCTGCCCCTGAAATCATCACCTCGTAAAACTCGATGATATGCCGGTAATGCATACCAATTGAACTCTCCATAAGTACTGGCAGCGGCCTGGTGAAATCATCCTGAGACAATTTCACAGCCAGGTCCCTCAGCTGGTCAATGATCTCACAGTTGGCATGTTTTATTTGCTCCATAAGGGAAAATATCTTCTTAGAATCCAAATGTACAAAAATCATAAACATAAGATGATTATTTTTATATCCGGAGTAATTGGATACATATGGTTCCCGGAATCAGGTTTTTTCTCATCCGTATTATCAGGTATGAATTCTGGCCGTTCTGGCTTTTCTACCTCCCCATGTACTTCTATGGCCTTTGCCTGGCCCTGAGGGCTGGTTCTTTTACCTATTTTACGGCTGCTAATCCGGGCATGAAATACGGTGGAGCCTTTGACGTGCGCAAATATGATATTCTAACCCTGATCAATCCTGATTTAACACCCATGGGCATCAGTATCCGGCATGATATCAGTACCGATGATCTTACAGCTTTGATGAAAGAGAGTGGACTGGTTTTTCCGCTGATCGTAAAACCGGACATAGGGGAAAGGGGGATAGGAGTTGAGCTCGTGGATGATTTAACCACACTCCAGATATATCTTGCAAGACAGAAGGGAAATATGATCCTGCAGGAATACATTTCCTGGCCCCTTGAACTTGGTGTATTGTATTATAGATATCCCGATGGATCGGGTGAGGAAGTGACCAGTGTGACTATCAGGGATTTCCTTAGTGTGAAGGGTGATGGCCAGACAACACTGCAAAGACTGATGAAGGAAAAAAGCAGGGTACAGCTCAACCGTAAACACCTGCTTGGCAAATATAAGGACCGGCTTAATGAGATTATACCTGAGGGGGAGAAGATTGTGCTGGAACCCATAGGAAACCATAATCGCGGAACCTGCTTCCGGAATGGGAACCGGCTGATCAATGATCAAATGCTGCGTGTATTTTCAGGGATTGCCACAAATATTCCCGGGTTTGATTACGGGCGATTCGATGTCAAAGCCAAAAGCCTTGATGATCTCTACCAGGTAAAGAATATCAGGATCCTGGAACTGAACGGGGTAAATTCTGAACCGGCTCATATTTATGATCCGGATTATTGCCTGCTGCATGCATACAGGGATATCGCCAGGCACATGAAGATCATTTACAGGATCAGCAGGATGAATCACCGGGAAGGCATACCTTATGCCCCTTTCGGGAAACTCACACTCGATCTGATAAATCATCTGTATCTCCGGCAAAGAAAAAAACCATTATCTTAGATTTTATCTTTTAAGTTTCTCATGAATTATATCCTGCATCTGTTTCTCGGCCTGGTAGCGGGTATCCTGGTAACCATTCCTCTCGGGCCGGTTAACCTCCTGGTTGTCAATACCATGATAGACAAAAACTTCAGGGCAGCTATGCTCCTGGCCTCGGCTGCTTCGATCATGGAATTGCTCAAACCATTACTGGCCATATATTTCAGCTGGCTCATCACCAGGCATATTGAATCAAATATGTATATACAGCTCACTGTAATACTGGCTTTTGTCCTGATCGGATTATATTTCATGCTTAAGAAAAATACCTCCCATGAAACCGAAAACAACAGGAGAGAAATGCCGGAATTTATAAAAGGGGTGCTGATCAGTTTTCTGAATATACCCGCCCTTCCATTCTGGATCTTCATTGTAGCTTATTGTGAAAGTACCGTTGGCTTTGATTTCAGTATTTCCACGGTTGGCCTATTCCTGGCAGGCGTTTTTTCAGGTAGATATGGCACTCTGTGGATGTACGCCCGGTTGAGCCAATATGTTTCTGAAAGATCCTCAGTGATAGAACTTTGGCTCGACCGTGTCATTGCCGCTTTGTTCCTTGTCCTGGCCCTTATACAGTCTCTAAGGATCCTCGTTCATTATGGATGAATGTAAGTGATTCGGATGTCGAGGTCTTATTAACAAATTGTTAATAACTCCTGTTTAAAATATGTTGAGATAAACAGATCTAAATATTTGTAAACACACATATTTCACATTATGTTTGTTGGACCAAGTGAGAGATAAAAAGCTTCTCTCCCGGGGTAAAAAGCCCAGGTTGATCTTTCTTCGGGAAGAACAATTTGAGCCGGGTCTGGAAAAGAGTAGAACCGTGAGGAGCTACCTCTGAAAGATCACACCAGGAAAGACAGGCAGCAGAAACTACCCTCTTCGGAGAATGTTGAAGTTGCTCCATCTCTTCAGGGTAAAGCTCGAGAGAGCCGATCTTTGAATAGCTGGCTAATCAGGTGGATGCTGAAAGGAGTTATCCGAGAGGATGACCACCTGCTGAATCCCGAGCCAATCGCTGGAGTCTTCGGACCCCAATGGTCGGATCAGCCTGGTCAGAAGAGGTCCGGAGGAAGCAGACCCGAGAGGGTTTGTCAGAAACGGATCCGGGTTTCATAAAGAGTCAATCCTCGGATTGACGCACTGGTGAAGCGGTTATAATAACTGTAACTTGGCTCTTTTTGCCAACTACGGTTGACAGATAGTGGAATGGGAGCTTTTTCGAAAGAATAAGTTCCCATTTGTGTTTTATATCTGTCTTTCTAAGATTCGATACATTTCGTTTTCTACAGTTCCTCGTTTTTCTCATCTTTACTTTGAAATGCTAGTAATCTATCATTGAAGGTAGTGGGTGCAGTAAAAAATTCAGATCTGTTTTCGGTGAAATGGATTGGGCTATTTTTAAATGATTTTTGCCTCCGAATGTAGAAGCTGCAACAAGATTTAGAATTTTTATTGATTCCAAAGCATCTTCCACACTTTTAATTTCCTTGTATTCCCATTTCTTTTTACCCTGAACGTAGGGATCCAAGAATTCATAGGTTTTCCTAATTCCACGACCATCGTCCATTTCAAAATTCCAAAGATCGAGTCCAACTTTGTCAGCCATAATTGCGAGGTAAGTAAATGCGCGTAAATTCATGGAGGTGTACCCCAGCGATTTGGTTCTGGCCAGTTCGAGAGGCAAGCTTCCGTCGGGATCTATCTGGCTGGCAATCCGTTTGGTTTGTGCATTTTCGAGCCTTGTTTTTGCCATTTCAGTTTTTCCCAGAAGCAAACAGATTCCAACAGCTTGTGCATCGTAGTGTGTACCGTGATTGTTTTTTGCATCAGCTTCAATTTTGCCATCATTACCTGGAACGCTACCAACGGTTAGAAGCCAATCCAGATAATCTTCAAACCAGCCAAAAAGGGTTTCTTTAGAATTTTTCGAAAAAAAGTGATTGGCTTCCAAAATCTGAATAGGCGAATATAGCTGATCTATTTTGGTAGATAAATCGATAATTCCCCCCAAACGTCCATCAAATCTTCCCACGATTCCCTGTGCATAATTCAGGTTTGGATTCATTTTTGTCTCTTCGTTCACAAACCAAGTTTCCAGTAGTAGCGTTGCTTTTTTTGCATATTTTTCTTCACCTGAAAAATAGTAAGCCCAGCCCAACGATTCTACATTCTTAAATAATTTTGCCATTGAATATCGATCGACCTCATCGCTCAGGGTTTCTGGATTTCTTTGACCGTCTTTTCGAATATAAGGCAATCCGTCAGGTTTTGAAGGGTCTGGCCACCAATATGACCCCAAGCTTATGTAATCATGTTTGTCGCCACTGGGAGGAGTTCGCTTTTTATACATCACACTGAACGGGCCTTCATTCATAGCAACTTCAGCTTTTTCAATTAAAGCATTGTATGCGGGCAGGTAGTTTTCATCTTTATGCTGGATTCGTTTTTTTACTTCTTTCGTTTTAGAATAATCGACGAGTATTCCGTTTTTGCTTTGTGAAAATCCATGAAAAGCAGAACCTGCAAAAACAAGAATGAGCAAGAATTTGAATAATATTAAAGTGGAAATCCGTCCGGAAAAGTCTGCCCCCATTAAAGAGTTGAAGAGTAAGTAGGGGCAACTTCTAGTTATTGTTTTCATGGTTAAAATTTAGGGACACTTCTAATAACCTATTTTTTGTTTACGTCATTGTTTGATATAAACATACTTCAATGCATTTTATATTACTTATAACAAGGCCTCATTTTCTTTGCCAGATACTTAAAGATATTAGCACAAATAGTGAGTCCCGGAGAATTAATGGCCATATATTGATGCAAAGATCAGATTTTGATAACTCAAAACACCACCTTTTACAACCTCCTGCCTCTATTTAATATTAGTCTAATTACCAGCTTGTTGTGAAATTCTGATTTTGGAAAATAGAATTACAAATCGCATGGCAACAAAACTTTCAATTGAACACAATGACAAATATATGCTCGACCTGAATCCGTGTCCCGCACTTCTGTTTACTATTTGCTTTTTGTAATTTGGCTATACTTATACTATTACTATGATGGATCGAAAAATATAACGTCATGGGTAATTTCATTAAACCTTATCTAGTCAATTTGATGAACCATGCAAAGTATTTTGAACAATAAATTACTTACTAAATCATAAATTATGAAAACAAAAAGCTTCTTAGTTTGTATGATCTTCTCACTTTTTACTTTAAGTCTTATAGGACAGGAGACGAAAATGGCTTATACCCCGCAGGGAGTAAGATTTCTCGAAAATAAATCTTACGATAATTCTGATGCTGCCCGGCAGGAGATCGTGGACCTTTACAAGGATCTGAGGTTAACTGATGTACTGGATGGAATGGACCTGATTGGTCTCCAGGATATAGGCCTGATGCATAATGATATCCGCACTTTGTGGCGGGATGTGGATGAATTCTCTCACCGGATTTTAGGTTTTGCCGTAACCGTAAGAATGGTTCCTGCGGATGTCCGGGTGGGCCAGAATTCTTTCGACAATACCGACGAAGCCAAAGAGTGGAAAAAAGAACAGTACGCCAGGT
>JAZGGT010000356.1:0-7140 GCA_036480555.1 Bacteroidales bacterium
TACTCGATGTACTGGCCGTGTATGATTATGACAAAAGCAGAAACTGGATGCCTGATTTGCAGTACCTGATGATGGAAGTTTATAACAACAGCGAGGCCATCAGCGAAGTTGAACCCCTTATGATCGAATTCCTGCAATCAGATGCAACGGCGGCAGGTAAACAATATGTATGCAGGGAACTGGGAGTTATTGGATCCGCCAGTTCGGTTCCTGTATTATCAGAGCTACTGGTTATTCCCGGGATGGCCGTCACCGCACTTCTGGCGATCGAAAAAATTCCGGGTGCCCAGGCCGATCAGGCACTGCTGAGAGTGCTGGAAGAAGAAGATGAATTGCTGCAGATAGCAGTCATAAATTCCCTTGCGGCCAGGCAGGTCACCGCTGCAATTATTCCCTTAACGAAGCTGATATACAGTGATAATAAGAAACTTGCCCTTTCTGCCGTTTCCGCCCTGGGAAGCATTGCTGGAGCAGCAGCAGCAAAAAACCTGAATGACTTTAGTTATGTAGCCCCTGCCTCATTGAAATGGGCCGTGCTGGATGCCCGGTTGAAATGCGCTGACCGGTTTATGGAAGGGGGTGATAAAAAAAATGCTGCCATAATCTATGAGCAGGTGTATCAGGCAGATCCCCCTCAATCATTAAAATATAATGCCCTTGCGGGGAAATTCAAGATATCTTCTGAAGATCCCTATCATTTCATTTTAAATCACCTGCGGCATGAAGATCCGGAATTTCACCATTATATCGTACAACTGGTATATCAGTTGGATGAAAGCCATGAGCTTGGAAGGATCTTTGATGATCTTCGTGAATCACAAAACGTACCAACTTTGCATCTATTTGCAGCCCTGGCATCCATTGGAGATCTCTCAGTTCACCCGGAAGTCCTAGCCGTTCTTGTCCACAGAGAGGAAGAAGAGGATATCAGGATGGCCGCAATACGGGCTCTGGCAAGTATTGGAGAACCTTCGGATGCGCTTTTACTGGCTGAACTGGCAGCTTCTGCCAGGGGTGCGGAAAAAGAGCTGGCCCGCCAGAGTCTGTACATGCTTCCGGGCTCAAAAACAAATGAAATCATACAGTCAGGCATCAGGGAAGAAACAGGCGGGATCAGGGCTGAGCTCATCAGGAGTACAGGCGAAAGAAATATGGAGGAAGCTACTGAACTTTTATTTGAATTTACATCAGATCCTGACCGTAATGTCCGTATAGAATCCATCAGGGCACTGGGCAAACTGGCTTCGCCGGAATTACTATCAGACCTGGTTACCGTCCTGATGCAAATGGATACCCGAAGAGAAAGACAGGAAGCTGAAAGAGCCATTTATGCAGTCACCCAGAAGATGCCTGAGAATGCAGACCGGTCTGCCAGTATAGTTAGAGCACTTGGAAATACCGAAGATCCTGAGGTACTCGCTTCCATGATCAATATCATTGGCATGATTGGCGATGGCAAGGACCTGGATGTTTTGAGAGAATACCTTGAATCGGGAGAAGAAGAGGTTCAACTGTCTGTCATCAGGGCCTTGTCAGGCTGGCCGGATGCCGGTCCCATGGAGGATCTGAAACAGCTGGCATCATCAACCGATGACCAGCGAAAGCACACCCTTGCCATCAGGGGTTATGTTGATGTGGTACTGGTGGATAATCAGATGAGCAATGAGGACAAATTAAGAGAAATCCGGAAAGCCCATGATCTGTCCTCCAGTACAGCTGAATCCAGGATTGTCATTTCCGGATTAAGCAGGATCGGTTCACTGGAAGCCCTGGATATGGCAGTCGGCTTACTCGAAGATCCTGAGTTGGAAAAGGAAGCCGAAGCCGCGGTAGTCAGGATCGCCGAACAAACCAGCTGGGGTTACCCGGAAGAAACAACAAGGCAGCTGAATTCAGTACTTGAGAAGATTGATAATAAGGATGTAGAGCGAAAAATTCACAAGATCCTGGACAGGATAAAATAATATTAGTTCACAAGAATCCATGGTATGAAAAAGACAATAATCATTATCTCATCCGTAATCCTGATGAGTATCGTCCAACAAGTCCCTGCTCAGGAAATAAAGCGCCTGAAGATCAAGTATCCAACACCTATGTACGTTGGTACGCCCAAGGACCTGAAGGTGGAGAGGCTTGAAAAAGACCATGAGATCTCCACCCCATATTTGCTGGTCCCTGAAGGTACGGTGAATGTCGCCCTAGACAAACTGGTGGAATGTTCAGACGAGTATCCGATATTGGGAGAACCGGAGCTGATCACAGATGGTGACAAGGAGGCCACGGACGGTTCGTATATTGAACTGGATGTGGGACCACAATACATCAGTATTGACCTCGAGGAAAAATGCACCATATATGCCATTGCATTCTGGCATTATCATAAAAAAGCCAGGGTGTATTACGACGTTGTGGTACAGGTGGCCGATGATCCTGATTTTGTTGTCAATGTGACTACCCTCTATAACAATGATAATGATAATTCCCTTGGACTGGGTGCGGGGGTAGAGCTGCATTATATCGAAAGCAATAAGGGACGGCTGATAGATGCGAGAGGAGTTATTGGCCAGTATGTGAGATTATACAGCCACGGGAACACCGATAACAATATGAATCACTATATCGAAGTTGAAGTTCACGGTAAACCGGTGAATTGAGATACCCCCTGAAATATCTCCTGATCTTCGCTGCCATTCTCATGCTGGCCGGCCTGGCTAACTTCACCGGCCTGGATAGGAGGCCCATGCATAACGACGAAGCAGTCAATGCATATAAGCTGGGCATAATGATCGAGACAGGCGAATACCGGTACGATAAGAATGAATACCATGGTCCGGTATTGTATTATGCATCCCGCATCCTTACGGGTTTGCTCGGACAGGCAGATTTCGTTTCCCTGACAGAATCCTCCCTGCGCTCGGTCACGGCAATATTTGGAATTGCAGTCATCATCATATTGTTTCTGCTGGCAGAAAGCCTGGGCTGGATCACCCTGCTGGTCACTGCCCTGCTCTTCGCCCTGGCACCGGCCATGGTTTTCTACAGCCGCTATTTCATCCATGAAATGCTCCTGGTATTTTTTGGATTTGCCTACATCATTACAGGATATAAATACCTGGTCCGCAAAAGGCTTTTCTGGGCCTGCCTGTCCGGCACCTGCATGGGATTGATGCATGCCACCAAGGAAACCTGTATCATCAATTATGCAGCCTTCGGGATATCGGCCATTATAATCCTGTTCCTGGTAAAGCGAAATGGACGATACGGTTTAAAAGGGATGAATTTTCCTTTATGGCATCTGTTGGTTGCCATGCTTATCGGTGGACTGGTTTCCATAACTTTTTACTCATCCTTTTTCACGAATCCACAGGGGATCATTGATTCAATAACTGCCTACCAGGTATATTTCACCCGTGCCGGTATTGATGATGCCCACCTTCATCCCTGGTATTATTACCTGGATCTTCTGGTACATACAAAAAACCCTTCCGGATTTTTCTGGAGCGAGCTATGGTTGCTCCTGCTGGCCCTGTCAGGATTCATCCTGATTGCATTGAAAAAGAATAAGAAGCAGGGGGATTATTTTATTCTATTTATAGGATTTTATACTTATCTGTTGATGATTATTTATAGCATCATATCCTATAAAACTCCCTGGAACATCCTGCAGTTCTATTATGGGACATTGCTTCTGGCTGGCTCGGGAATGGTTCATATTTTTCGTATCAGAACGCACCGCTGGCTGAAAACAGGTATTGCTGTATTGGTTCTTATTGGTGCTGTTCACTGGCTGTATACCAGTTACAGTATAAACTTCAGACAATATTCCGAGCCGGCAAATCCCTATGTTTATGCACATACGGGAGAGGATGTACTGGATATTGCTGAAGTGGTTTCCCGGGTAAGCCAGGTTCATCCGGATGGCAGGGAAGTGCATATTGAAATTATCATTCCTGACAATGAATATTGGCCCCTACCCTGGTATCTGCGCGCCTATAGTAACACGGCCTGGTGGGACCATGTTGAGTACGATCAGCCGGCAGCCCACCTGATAATCGCAGCGGCTTCCGTGGAAAAAGAACTGATCAAAAAATTGTATGAGCAGCCTCCTCCTGGCCAGAGGAATCTTTACATTTCACTTTTCATCCGTAATAAGGAACTACGTCCCGGACTGGAACTCCGTACATATGTCAGAAAGGATTTATGGGATCTATTGCCGGAAGATCTGAAGAGTGGTGATTAGCTGTCCTGTACAGATGACTTCAGCGCCTTGCGTATCATACGCAATTCAGTAAACATGCTCAGGAAAGTACCTCTTACCGACAGCCGGCTGTCAGGATCATAGGTCCAGTCGATGGGGAATTCCAGGATCCGGTATCCTTTTTCCCTGGCCCGGAGAATGATCTCGACATCGAACAAAAATCCATCGGTAATGCATGCGGCATACAATTCATGAGCGATCGCTTTACTGTAGATCTTCAGCCCGCACTGAGTGTCGGTAAGGTTTTTGGGTATCCGGCTGAGAAGGCGGATGTATTTACGAAAAAGAAAGGAGACCAGCTTCCTGTAATGTTTCCTCCGTCGCGTAATAAGGCTTTGGGTAAGAAATCGCGATCCATGGGCAATTTCACATTCACTATCTTTCAAAAGGGTTATCCCCCTGTTTATATTTTCATAAGGTACACAGTTGCCACTGTCGATAAACATGATAAGATCGGAGCAGGCTTCCATGATTCCTGTTTTCACAGCCTTCCCCTTTCCTGTATGCTCCTTATAACCAATTATCTTCAGGTTTACACCCGCATCCACAGAGGTATTCAGTACAACTTCTGATGTCTGATCTGTACTACCGTCATCAACCACGATGATCTCCCCTGTCATCCCGTAACCGGAAAGGAAGTCGGAAGCAGCAGTGATATCATGCCTGATCTTCTGCTCTTCATTGTAAACCGGTATAACTATGGAAAGGTCCATACAGGATAAAGATAAAAAAACCGTCTGAATGGAAACGGTTGATCATTACTGCCATCAATGACAGAAATACGATTGAACTGAACGGGAAGATGGTTATTAAAGAGGAGACTTTGCAGGTAGTGATCCTAAGCAGCTTCCTCTTGTTTTTGTTCCTGCTGCTCTATCATTGTTCTAAGAAGCCCTGTAATCAATATCCATGACTGGCGGGATTTGGAGGCTCTTCTCCTGAACCATATATCACAAATCAGCATTAGGATACCGGTGTTAACAAATACCAACGAAGGCAATGCATGTTGCAGGGCAATAAGAACCAGTCCGGCAGAAATCATTATTAAGGATGATATCCTCAGGATAAATGCAGTGGAATGAAAAATATGTATTTGTTCCTGATGCAGGATGGTTTTCCACTCGATTATTTTTATATAGCTGTCAGCCGATTTATGAGTATACAGCTTTTCGAAGAAACCCTTCATCTCCTTCCTGCTTTTCCATGGATATTTCTCCCTGGTAGAAAACTTTAAACCTTGAAGAAAAACTTCATCATCAAACTGGAATCCGAAATTGTCCGGATAACCTGATATTAAATTCCTAAGTTCTTGTAGCATATATCCTTCTACGGAATTTTCTGAGTAATGTTTCTTGAATCAGGTAATTATGAAAGCTATAAAGGCACATGCAAGCTATTAATAGCACACTAGGGAAATCACTTCATTTGACATTCAGATATCTTATCCCCAGTGTGAAGAGAAAGATATTGTTATTGATAAGGAGGGGGTCTTTGCCGGTAACGGGCATTGCATCAGACTGGTATTGGAACTCTATGAATATACCCAGTCCATTGAGATTGACCTCTGCCCCCAGCCCGCCGGTCAAACCAGGAATGACCTTGTTCTGCTCCTCCAGCGGATAATCCGAATCGGTCTTATACTTCAACAGAAAATCCACCCTGGGACCAAGCATGGCATATGGTGTGATGCTTTCCAGGTCAATCCTGTACCTGGCCATTGGTGATACAGAAAGGTAGTAAAAGTTTGAAACCTTTAGATCACCCTCATTGACAACGATATTATCATTGTCCAGGTGGTTGACTGTGACCGATTGGGTCGTGGTTTTGCTCCCCTTAGTCACAAAGGCAATGTCGGTCTGGAAACTAAAACGCTTACCCCTGAATGCTTCCAGGAAAATGCCTGCAGCCGGACCTATGACAGGGTCGGTTTCGATGGTATAGTCGATGGGCGTGATTTGATGGCTCTGGTTGGCAAGGGAAATGCCCGCCTTGAGTCCCACGCTGTTGATAAACTGACCCTCAACAGCTAGGGTGGCGGACAGGAGAAAAATTATTATGACAGGAATTACCCGTTTCATTCTACAATGATCTTCTTAATTTCAAAACTGCTACCGTAAGCAAAACGAACAAAATATATCCCCCTGGCCATGGCCCCCGTCTCGACCGCATAGGTCAGATAGGGGAGGCAGCCCTCGTATCTCCTGCTGTATATCCCTTGGCCCGTTACATTGTATACCTCTACAGTTACGTCCTCCAGGGGGTACCCCAACAACTCCTCAGACGGCTGTGCCAGTTGTTTTTCCGACCGTCCTTCCTCCGGTCCGTTGATCAATTTGAAAGTGAAGGATCCATTATTCGGATTCGGGTATATGGAAAATCTACTACCGCTGCTCTTCTTCTGAGTGGTCTCCAGTACACCTGCCAAACCATTCAGTACCTCATTGTCGGGATCGATCTGGATGCTGTCGATTGATTGAGTTACATTGAATGCATATGTTTCCTCATTGACCGAATGTTGGACCCTGACCGTGGTGTCGCCCCCGGGATAGAACAACCTGTATTCCATAGGCATTTTGAACAAGGTGGTCAACGCTGACGAGGTAGTTTGCAGGGACTGGAGGGTCACAGTCTGGTCCTGTTGTTCCCAGGCTACCTGGTAAATGGGATAGCCGGCCCCGAAATACCATTGATCAAAGAAGTCGGTAAAATCCATGCCGGAAGTCTCCTCCAGGACCTCCTTGAAATCCAGTCCCGTGGCGACATCATTGGCATACCTGGAGATAAAATTCCTCAGGGTCCGGAAAAACACCTCATCATCCTGTAACTCGAACCTGATCATGTGTATCAGGGCCATTCCCTTATTGTAAGAAAGATTTCCGCTG
>JAZGGT010000357.1:0-2842 GCA_036480555.1 Bacteroidales bacterium
AACTGACCTGGACTATGTCATGCCTATGGACCCGGAGCTGATTCTTATACCGAAGGTTGAATCCCCTGATGAAATTCATTCAGTCAATGAGCATATCGATAAACTGGCCGGGAGTCATGGGATCTACCTGATGCCTATCGTTGAATCTGCCCTCGGCGTGGAACACGCCTTTGAGATTGCCGGTTCGGCTGAAAATATTGTAGCCATGGCTATTGGACTGGAAGATTATACAGCCGACCTGGGGGTAGGCCGTACAGCATCAGGGCATGAATCCCTGTATGCCAGGACCCGTCTGGTAAATGCCTGCAAGGCAGCCGGGATCCAGCCGATCGATTCAGTTTATTCTGATGTTGCAAATGAAGAGGGATTGAGAGAAACGGCACGTATATCCAAATGTCTTGGTTTTGAAGGGATGGGATGCATACATCCGAGACAGATACCTGTGATCCATGATGTTTTTAAGCCCAGGGAACAGGAAATTGCCAGGGCAAAAATGATTGTCCGGGCATATGAGAAAGCCGAAAAAGAGGGTCAGGGAGTCGTAAGCCTGGGTACCAAGATGATAGATCCCCCGGTGGTCAAACGGGCCCTTCATACCATAGATCTGGCTATAGCCCTGAATTTAATACCTGAAAACTGGAGAGATGAGTAAGCAAGAAACTGTTATCAATGCTGCAGGCAGAAAGGTCCCAAGGGAGGTAAACGGGAAAGAACAGGTCCCGTTCCAGGGGCTTGGTAAGTTCATGCCGGAAGGCAGAAAGCATGGCCCCTTGATAAATTCCAGCAATAATTTCCCCTCCGGGGGAGACAAACGGGCAGCTTCCCTTGAAGATGCACTCAGGAAATGCGGATTGAAGGATGGGATGACCATATCCACACATCATCATTTCAGGGACGGCGACCTTTTGGCAAACCAGGTTTTTGACGCGGCACATGAATTGAAGGTGAAAGACCTGGTCTGGTTCCCTTCGGCCTCTTTCCCATGCCACCAGCATTTGATACCATACCTTGAGGACGGGACCATTCACCATATCGAGGGAAGCATGAACGGGCCACTTGGGCGATTTACTTCAGATGGGAAAATGAGGGGCCTGGGGGTGCTGCGCTCCCACGGGGGAAGGTACCAGGCCATACAGGATGGGGAAGTACAGATCGATATTGCCGTGATCGGGGCCGGATGTGCCGATCCCTTTGGGAATGCGAATGGCCTTGAGGGACCCTCGGCAAGCGGTTTGCTGGGTTTTGCCCTGGCCGATTCCCAGTATGCCGATAAGGTTATTGTGGCCACAGATAATATGGTAGAATTTCCATGCGTTCCCTGGCAGATCCTGGGTAACCATGTGGATTTTACAGTTGAAATGGAGCAGATCGGTGATCCCGATAAGATTATTTCGGGCACTACGCGGATCACCAGGAGTCTAGACAGACTCTACCTGGCAGAAATGACAGCCAGGTTTTGCGAGGTGACCGGCATTATCAGGGATGGGTTTTCTTTCCAGAGTGGGGCAGGGGGGACCTCCCTGGCTGTAGGGGAGTATTTCAAAAAGATCATGCTGGAAAAAGGGATAAAGGCACGGTTTGCACGCGGAGGCAGTAACCGCTACCTGGTATCTATGCTTGAAGAAGGACTTGTTGATTACATCCTTGACGGGCAGACATTTGACCTGGAAGGCGTACGCTCCATGAGGGAGAATCAACATCATGTCTGGACAAGCCCTTTTACTAGTTACAATTACCATGGCAAGGGGAATTTTGCCGGGATGGTGGATGTGGTTATCCTCGGTGCCACGGAGATAGATACCGGTTTCAATGCCAATGTTGTCACCCATTCTGATGGTGTATTGCTGCACGGGATAGGCGGCTGGCAGAATTGCCTTTTCAGCAAGACAGTGATCCTGCCGGTGCCTTTGTTCAGGGACAGGACCCCGGTGATCCGCGACGAGGTCACCACCCTCTGCGGTCCCGGTGAATTAATAGATGTTGTGGTTACCGAAAGGGGCCTGGCGATCAATCCTTTGCGGAAAGACCTGATCGAAAAAGTGAAAGGTTCAGGCCTGCCTGTACGCAGCCTGGAGGAATTAAAGGAGGAGGCAGAAAAAATTTGCGGGATACCGGATAAACCGGAATTTACAGAAAATATCGTTGCCGTTGTGAAATGGGTGGATGGAACCCTGCTGGACGCCGTATGGCAGGTGAAATAATGCCTGGCTATTCAGTCCTGCTGTCATCAAAGCTACCTACTTCCACGTCATCGATAATATCATTACGATCTTCTGTGAAATAAATTATCAGCCTGACGGTGTCACGTAAAAAATTGATCCGGCCAATTTCAACACGGTTGATGGGCAGTCCTATTCGTTGCTTAAGATCTTCAACCAGTTCGGCCCTTTTATCCGGATGTATCAATTCAACCTTTTCGTATTCAATGACCTTTTTTACCTCATGCTTCATCAGCCAGACCCTTTCGAGGACATAGACAGTGAGGATGATCATGATATTGGCAAAAACCAGTTCAAGATAACCGACATTTTTTGTAGTGAGACCATTGACAACCGATACACCGATGACCACAAACAGGTAAGTCATCTCCTTGATGGGGATGGGGTTGGTACGGTACCGGATAATGCCGAAAATGGCAAAAAGTCCCAGGGCAAATGCCAAATTTATTCCCAGCTTATCAAGCAGGAAACAAACCAGGAAAACAACGACACCGATGAGCATGAAAGAAAACAGGTAATTTTTCTTCCGGGTAATGGTATAATACAAACCCCTGACAATGATGCCAACAACCAGTAAATTAAATGCAAAGCGAATCGCAAGAATCAGTAATGACTCTATTTGA